>JBBSVF010000165.1:0-6700 GCA_038233745.1 Gemmatimonadales bacterium | reverse complement strand
TCATCACCACCGCGATGGCCGGTGGCGCTCAGGCGCAGGCGTCGCCCTCGCGTATGCCGGTGCGCCAGCTCGGTACGCCGGTGGCCACGAGCAGTGATCCGCTGGGCTCGGTGGCGGCGGTGCGGCAACTGCCGAACGGCACCGTGCTGGTGAACGACCAGACGCGACGGCGCGTGGTGATTCTCGACTCGTCGTTGAAGGAGATCGGTGTGTCCGCCGACAGCACCGCGAGCACCGCGAACGCGTACGGCGCGCGTCCTGGCGGCCTGATTTCGTGGAAAGGCGATTCGACACTGTTCGTGGATCCCGCATCGCTCTCGATGCTGGTGCTGGACCCCGCGGGGAAGATCGTCCGGGTGATGGCGGCGCCACGACCCAGTGACGTGATGTTTCTCACGGGCGGTCCGCTGGGGACGCCGGGATTCGACACGCAGGGGCGGCTGGTGTATCGCACCATCGCGATACCCAGCTTTCGCGGCGGTCCCCCGCAGCCCGGTGTGCCCTTCGTCCCGCCAACCCCGCCGGACAGTTCACCGCTGGTACGGTTCGACCTCGTGGCGCGGAAGCTGGACACCGCGGTGTTCTATCGGGTGCCGAAGGCCAACGTGAAGATGACGCAGGATGAGAATGGCGGCATGCGGGTCCAGGTGACGATCAATCCCCTACCGGTGGTGGACGAATGGGCGGTGCTCAGCAATGGCACGATCGCCGTGGTCCGCGGGCAGGATTATCACGTGGATCTCATTGCGGCGGATGGCACGCGTCGCAGCGCGCCGAAGATTCCGTACGAGTGGCAGCGGCTCACCGATGACGACAAGGTGAAGTTCATCGATTCGGTGAAGGTGGCAATGGAGCGTGCGCGCACCTCGATCGCGCAGTCGAATGGCGGGGCCGGTACTGGCAGCGTGCCAGCGGGCAGCGCGCCGGCGGGCGGGGGCACGCAGATGATCGTGAGGGGGGGTGACGGCCCGGGCGGTGGTGGGCAGCGCATCCAGATCGGGGGCGGGCCCGGCGGTCTTCCGCCTCTGAACTTCGTGACTCCCGCAGACCTGCCGGACTACAAGCCGGTGTTTGGCGTGGGAGCTGTGAAAGCCGATGCTGACGATCGGCTGTGGGTGCGCACGATCGCGACCAGGCAGGGCGGGCCAGTGTACGACGTGATCGACGCCGAGGGCCGGTTGGTGGACAGGATCCAGGTGCCGGTGGGGACGACGATTGCGGGGTTCGGGAAGGGTGGTGTCGTGTACCTGGGTGTGCGTGGCGACAGCGGGCTGAAGCTGGAGAAGTTTGTGGTGCGTTGATGCCTGTCGCCCTGAGCCGGAGGCGAAGGGCCTGCAGGTGGCGGCACGGACGCGCCTGCCCGGACTACCGATCCTTCGCCGCGCTCAGGATGACATGTCGCCCTGAGCGCAGCGAAGGGCCTGCAGTTGCTATTTCGTGAAGACGTACGTATTCGCGCCGTCGTTGAGCGTGAGGTAATTGCCCGACGATGTTCCGGTGTACACTGTTCCATTCAGGGATGTGGAGTGGAACGCCACGCTACGGCCTGTGAGCGTGTACGTGCCCCCGTCGTTGTCCGCACCGTTCGACACGGACCCGTTGGCGTTCGTGACGCGGTAGGTGTAGACCTCTGCCCACGTGCCGTTCTCCGCGATCGTGATCTGATCGGTGAGCAACGTCACCAGCCCCGCAGCAGTGGAGACCGCCGTCGGCACCGGTGCGCCATTCACGGTGTTCACGCTGTACGTGCCGGACAACTGCGCCTGCGTCACGCCCGTCACGCCATCAGCGCCGCAGGCGGTGACTGCTACAAACGCGATGACACTCAGGAATGTCTTCATCCTATCCTCTCGATTGAGCTGTCTGGTTCGCACTGCGCGGCGTCGTTCACCCGCATAGCCTGTACCCATTACGCCGCGCGGTGTTCTGCGTCAGCCTGAAATGTGATTCTGATCACCCAAACGTTAATCAACCTGTGTTTCGCAACCCCTGCGCGATGCCGCTGAGCGTGGTGGCGAGCACCTCCTCCACCCGTTGCCGCTCCGGTGAGTCTTCTGCGATGTCACGCTTGCGTGCCAGTAGTGCCACCTGCAGCATCGACAACGGATCGACATACGGATTGCGGAGCATGATCGCCGACTGCAGCACCGGAACATCGTGCAGCAGCGCGTCGGTCCCGCGGATCCGGAGAATCGTATCGATGGTGAGCCGCAATTCACTGGCGAGCCGCTCGAAGAGCGCCATGTCACCACCGAGCCGCTCAACGTAGACGCGCGCGATCTGCAGATCCGTCTTCGCGCAGACCATCTCCACCTTGGCCAGGAAATCATCGAAGAACGGCCAGCTGCGCGCCATCGCCTGAAGCTCGGCCAGGCCATCCGCTGTACTGGCGGCGGCCGCGAGCGCCGTCCCCACGCCCAGCCACCCTGTGAGCATCAGCCGGATCTGCGTCCAGCCGAAGGCCCACGGAATGGCGCGAATACCGGTGATGCCCGCAGTGGACCCGGGTCGATACGCGGGTCGCGATCCGAAACGCGCATCCGCGAGTTCCGCGATGGGCGTGGCCTCGCGAAAGAGCGTGAACAGCGCGTCATCCCGATGCACATAGTCCGCATACGTCTCATGGGCGCGCTTGGCCAACGCATCAACGATCTCTCGGTAGCGGTGCACGACGCCGGGATCCACGCCATCACGCCAGTCGGTGAACCCGTGAAGCAGCACCCCCGAGATGGTGACCTCCAGCGAACGTTCCGCCACGGAGAGCAAACCGAACTGCTGCGAGATGATTTCACCCTGCTCGGTGATCTTGATCTTCCCGTGGATGGTATCCGGGGGAAGCGCCGAGAGTGCGCGATACACCGGCGAACCGCCGCCGCGGCCGACGCTCCCGCCGCGACCGTGAAACAGCAGCAGCTCGACACCCGCTTCCTGAAAGAGCGCCGCCAGCACTTCCTGCGCTCGATACAGCGCCCACGACGCGGCGAGAATGCCGGCGTCCTTCCCTGAGTCCGAGTAGCCGAGCATCACCTCCTGGTGATTGCCGCGCGCGTGGAGCTGGCGACGGTACACGGGATCGGCGAGCAGGGAGCGCATGATCCCCTCGGCGGCATCCAGATCCTCGAGCGTCTCGAAGAGCGGCACCACATCAAGGCGCGAGACGGGCGGGTCGGCGGCGAGGTCCACCAGACCCGTCTCCCGTGCGAGCAGGAGTACGCGCAGCAGATCTTCCGGCTCCGCCGTCATGGACACGATGAAGGTGTTGGCCGCCGCGGCGCCGGCCTCCTGCTGCACCTGCGCCATGGCGCGAAAGGTGTCGATCACGCGCTGCGTGGCTGCGCTCGCGGGAATGTGCTCGCCCACGAGCGGGCGGCGACCCAGCAACTCCTTCCGCAGCGCCTCGGCGTCCGGCACCGGCACGCCCGCCAGATGCGCGATCTCCACGACGGCCTCCCGGTGCACGTCCGCATGCTCGCGCAGATCCATCATGAAGCCGTGGAATCCGTGGGCGCGAACTATGGCGATGAAAGGATCGATTACCATGTGCGTGGCCTCGACGGCACCGGCCGCCACCAGAGTATCCCGTACGAGAATCAGGTCCGCATCGAACGCTGCCGCATCTGGATACGCCGCCGGCTCCACCGCCAGCACACCGCCATCGCGCGCTGCGACGAGCCGGCGCGTGGCATCGATGCGTGCGGCCATCAGACTGAGCTTCAGTCGCACTGGTTCACTCGCGTTTCGCGCGCCATTGGCAGCGATCACGACAGGGAGGAGTATCGCGTCCCGCTCGATCGACGCCAACAGCGCCGGCGCCGGGCCGGCGATCTCCGACGAGATGGCCAAGCGCTCGATGAGATCGTTCAGCGCCTCACGATAGCGGCCGAGAATCACATGACTGGCACGCCGGGCGGCGGCGAGCGTCGTGGCGGGCGTCACATTGGGATTGCCATCGCGATCGCCGCCCACCCAGTTACCCAGGTGAATGGGCACGGGCATGCGCAACACGTCCGCGGTGGAGCCGAACTCCTCCTCGAAGGCGCGCGCGAGTGCCTCGCGTGCAGAGGCACTCGCGTCCAGCAACCGCGTCTCCAGATACCAGAGCACAGTACTCACCTCGTCCAGCACCGTCGGACGATCGTCACGCACCTCGGTGGTGAGCCACAGCAACTCGATTTCACCATCCACACGTTCGTCCAGTACTCGGCGCTCGGAAGGGTGTGCCGCGTCGCTGGCCAGCAGCAGATCTGCCACGCGGGCCTGAAGCGCCAGCAGTGTGCGGCGCGTGCTTTCCGTGGGGTGTGCGGTGAGGACGGGGCGAACATCCAGCCGGCAAAGCGCGTCCAGTACCTCATCGGCGGCGCGGCCTTCCTCACGAAGGCGACGCATGGTCCACCGCGCCGAGGCCGGCTGCGGTGACACATCGGCGGTGCGTGCGTGGGCGCGCGTGCGGCGAACACGATGCACCTGTTCCGCGGTGTTGATGAGCAGGAAGAACAGCGTGAAGGCGCGGGCCGCGGTGGCGCATTCGTCGATTGGCAGCGCGCCCACCCGATCGAGCATCTGCTCCAGGGTCGGAGCGTCCGGACTACCGCGCCGTCGTGCGCGCGCCTCACGTCGCAGAAATTCCACCGTCTGAAAGGCGCGCTCGCCCTCGATGCGGCGAATCACGCGACCGAGCGCCGCTGCGAGGCGTCGGACGTCGTCGTGGAGCGGGAGGTCTTCCGGCCGAGTGGGCGGATCCAGGGCAGCGGGTTGCTCAGGCAATGCGAGCGGCGGCGAAGTGTGGGACAGGCATCATCACGCGCTGGCGTGTTCGAGCTCGGGGAGCCTGCGGATCTTGTTGATCTCGCGGGATGCCTCGGAATGCATGGCGTGATAGAGATCCCACGCGAGCTGCATGTTGAGCCACGTCTGAGCCTGCATTCCGAAGAGCCGGGCGAGGCGCAGCGCCGTGTCGGGGGTGACACCACGCCGGGCCTTGATGATCTGATTCAGCCGAACCCGCGAGATGCGGAGCTTGTCAGCCGCGTCATACTGCGTCATCCCGAGGGGCTCCAGGAACTCCCGGAGCAGGATCTCGCCCGGGTGCGTCGGGGCGCGATGAGAGGGAATGCGAACCATTCGTGCCTCCAGTGATGTTCGATCAGTCGACCAACCTGCGCCAAAGCCCGCTCGTTCTCTGGCCGCGGACGCAAGGTGATCGTGTGTCTAGTGGTAATCCACGATCTCGACGTCTGCCGCGCCGTCGCCGGTCCAGATGAAGCAGACCCGGAACTGCTGGTTAATCCGGATACTGTGCTGCCCGGCCCGATCGCCCTTGAGCCGTTCCAGCCGGTTGCCGGGTGGCTCCCGAAGTTCCTCGAGCTGTCCGACCGCGTTCAGAAGATCGAGCTTGGAGCGGGCGGTCTGGCGCAACATCGTCGGGCACGTGCGCCGCGAAGCCTTGCTGTCGATGCCGTTGAACAAATCCTCGGTTCCTGCTCCCGCAAACGAGTGAATCATGACGGACCCAGCGGTCCAGCAGGTGAAGGAGGCTTCCTCATTCGAGTTCAGCCACAACTGGGGTTCACCACGAGTATAACGGTTTCCGTTAACAGTTACCAGCCCCTCCTGGCTTTCAGCCCCGGAAATGACCGTGCGTTGCTCGCGAACCTTGTGATGAGTGTGGCGAAGGGCAAGAGGTGGAACCTGACTCCGCCGACTGGCCAAGTGCCCTCGTCCCGGATCGGTACGGCCCGCCGGCGACGGACCTTGTGCTGGGGGCACGGAAGCCCGAACGTTGAAGGATGAAGCGATTTCGTCTGTCGGATGGCATCAATCAGCGCTCACGCACTCGCGTGCTCGTTGCCGTCGTCACGCTCGCCGCCGCCGCTGCCTGCGCCTCATCCGCCCGTGACGAGCACCGGGACACAGGCGGGAGCGCCGGTCCAGGCACGCGCGATGCCCTCGACACACAGGCCCCGGCGCGCGGCCTCATCATGCGGAGCGTCGGGACGATGCATCGCCCTCGCGCCGCGCACACCGCAACCACACTCGCCGACGGCCGGGTGCTGATCGCTGGCGGTATGGGCGGCAGCGGAAACGAGGGCGCCACGGACGACGTGGAGCTCTACCGCGACGGATTCCGCAATTCCTCACCGATGCGGGAACCGCGGATGTCGCACACCGCGACCCGCCTCGCCGACGGGCGTGTGCTGATCGCTGGCGGATACGGGCCGGGCAACCGGTATCTCGCGTCGACCGAGCTGTTCGATCCCGCCACCAGTACCTTCCAGGCAGGGCCGTCGATGTCCACCGCACGCGCGGGTCACGAGGCCGTGCTGCTCACGGATGGACGCGTCCTCCTCGTTGGCGGAGTGGGCGAGGGTTGGACCTTCCTGTCGTCCGCCGAGATATTTGATCATTCAACCAATAGCGTGCGGCCCACAGGCGGCATGACGGTGCCACGGGAATCGCACACCGCATCGCTGCTCGCAGATGGCCGCGTGCTCATCGCGGGGGGACATGCAGGCCGAAGCCCCTCGGTGACGCTCTACGCCAGCACCGAACTGTTCGATCCGCGCGCCGATGACGGCCTCGGAGCGTTCACCTCGTCAGCACCGCTCGGCATCCGCCGTCACAAGCACGATGCCGTCACCCTGGCCGATGGACGCGTACTCGTGACAGGAGGCTCGGACGAGCGCGACAATCTCGGCGCATA
>JBBSVF010000164.1:0-6708 GCA_038233745.1 Gemmatimonadales bacterium | reverse complement strand
GTCAGGCCCAGCAGTTCTCCGTCGGCCTGCAGGCGTTGTGGCGGGAAGGTTTCCAGGAAGAATGACGCACCCTTGCGGTAGACCAGTGCCGGGTCGTCGCGGAAATCAGCGCGCGTGATTCGCCACATGATGCGAATGGCATCGCCGACCCCTCGCGGTGCGATCACGCAACAGTCCAGCAGGCCATCATCCACCTCGATATCCGGACCGAAGGTGAGGCGCTCATCGAGAATCGAGCCGAAGTTGGCGAACATCACGCCGGCCACGCGCCGTTCGATCACCTCGTCGCCGATCGTGACCCTGGCCAGGAAGAACCGGCGGAAGAGAACGGCCCGGACCGCCGCCCGCGTGGCCACGATTGCATACGCGAAGACCCCGAGACGACGCTTGAGCCAGCGCGGAGTCTCGGCCACCATCGTCGAATCGATGCCCACCCCGGCGGCGACAGCGAACCGGGTTCCCTGGACGACGCCAAGATCGATCTGGCGGACGTGACCGGCCAGCAGTCTCGCCACCGCCTTCCCCACATCGCGAGGAATGCCGAGCGCGCCCGCCAGCAGGTTCCCGGTTCCTGCGGGGAGCACCCCAAGGGCGAGCGTGCCGAAGGCGAGCGCATCGGCCACTTCCATCGCCGTGCCATCGCCACCGAGCGTGAACACCGCGTCGAACCGCGCGCCCTGCTCGCGGGCGACATCGCGTGCATTGCCGGACGCCGTGGTAAGGACGACGGTGCACTCCACGCCAGCTCGCGCGAAGGCGGCGCACGCCCGGCCGATCAGCGCACTGCCGCGACGTGACGCCGGATTGGCAATCAGCAGGATGCGCTTCAGAACGACCATGACCGCAGGAGCGAGAAGCCCCACTGCTGCGGCGTCGCGACGAAACCGCGCACCCGGTCGGCCCCGCAGCGCAGCGCACTCGCCGCCGGCTCGCGACCCGCCCGCAGCGAAAGCCGGTCGGGCGTGAGCATGGGAAAGCGATACTCCAGCTTGCCCTCGATCGAGTTCACGAATCCGCTCACACCCTGCTGCGCCGCATCATCCGACGTCCCCACGAGCTGACACAGCCCGGTGCTGAAGCTGAGGTACAGGCGATCGCTGATCTGCTTCTCGCCGCCGAGTCGCGTTGACGAAAGGACGCTGCGAGCCCGGCTGGCCGTCGTCGTGGTTGCAAGTCCGAACTCATCGCTCACCGCCCCGGCCTGGATCTGCAGCAGATCCACGAATCCGAGCTGGTCGCGCAACGCCTGGCTCAGAATCACGCTGCCTGTCGGCAGCAGCAGCTCCGAAACGCGCTGTACGCCGCTCGCCGTCGATCGACTGAGCTCGTAACTTGGTCGACCAGTTACGAGATAGCTGACCAGATCTGACGGCGACAGGTAGTTGTCGGTGCTCGACAGCTCGAGCGCGGGCTGTGGATAGAAGTTGCCATGAATGCGCGCGCGCACGCCAATGTCGGCGCGATTCGCCTGCTTCACCTGGTACAGCGCGGTGACGTCGATCTCCGGATTGAAATCCGGAGAGCCAAAGAAAGTGATGCGCCCACTCTGCACCTGGAACTCACGCTGTACCGCGGTAAAATCCAGGTTGTAGGTGCCGCGATCCGCACTCAGCGATCCGCTGAGCGCGAGTTTGTAGCGTGTGGAATCACCTCGTGAATCCACACCGAAGAGCGAGTGAGACACCGTGCTCGCATCCAGCACTCGTGTGACGTTCAGCGATCCGCCCAGCTTGATGCTCGCTTCGCTGGACCGCAGCCACACGTCGTCACCAAGCCCCACGCTCACGCCGTCCAGCCGGAGATGCTCCATGAGCACCCCCGGTGGCTGCGGCATGAGCGATCGGTTCTGTACATCGGTGGTGTCATACAGCAGTGCGAAATCTTCTGGCGAGAGCTGCTCCACCTGCTTCCGGATGAGATCCGGGATGTAGATGGTGCCGCGATCCACCTGCACCGCTCCGGAGAGTGCGGCCGACTGGGGAGTGCCGGTCAACTGGATCCCTGACGTCCCCGTCGATACATCGAGCCGGGCGAGGCCGCGCCGATCCACCGCACGAAGGCCGCGGGTTGAGAGACGCACATCGAGCTGCGGCGACGTGAGATCCCGGAACACCACCGTCCCATCTACATGCGCGGTTCCACCGTTCGCCGGGCTGATCCAGTCGATCCGCTCGATCGTGAGGGAATCCGTCCGCGGATCCACACGCATTGCAGCGTTGATCGCGCCAAAGCGGATACCGTAGGCGGGCACCTCCACCGCGCCCCCCTGTACCCCCACTGTTCCCCCCACATGCGGATGCTCGGGCCGCCCGCTGATGGCGAGATCCAGCGCCAGGCGACCGCTCGAGTTCTGCAGCCGGGGGAGCAGTGCTTCGATGAGCGAGAGATCCACACTGTCCGCATGGATGCGCCCACGGAGCGAATCCTCGGTTGTCCGCGCCGAGAAGAGCGAGAGCGCGAGGGGGTACGAGAGCGAGGCGTCGAGAGCCGACCGGCCACCGCGAATCACGTTCGCGGTCGCCGTGGCGCGCGCGTCGGCATACCCTCCCGCAAACCGCACGGCCTCCGTGGCGAGCGTACCGTATGTCACACTATCCGCCAGCGCCCGCCATTGGATCACGGGTTGCGCACGATCTCCACTCACTTCGACATGGAAGGTGAGCGCCCCGGCGAGCGCCAGGGGGAGCTGCGCAAGCGAACCGAACTGCGCGAGCCCGATGGAGTCTCCCTGCAGCCGAATGTGTGCGCGACCTTCTTCCGGCACACTCACAATGCCAGCAATGCGCGCTCCGTTGGCATCACGCACATCCAGCGTGTCCACGAACACACCGCGCGGTGAGCTGGCAAGCCGGCTGGGGACGCCGAGGCGCCAGTGCGCGCCAGAGGCATCGAGTGCGAGCGTATCGATGATGATGGCCGTACTGTCTCCACTGGCGCGCCAGTCACCGCCCACCCTGAGCACCCCGTCGTGCCGGTCATGCGTCGCCAGCGAGAAACGTGCATGTTCGCCGCTGTAGATGTCGGCACCCGCCGAAAGGTTGGCCAGGGTAAGCCCGCCGAGCGTCACCGTGTCGCCGCGCAACGAGAGTGTGCCCGTGAGTCCGCTCGCACGGCGCTGGAGATCGAGGGCGCCGGTAAGCGCGCTTACGCGCCCGCCGCGCGCGAGCAATCCGTCGCCACGCAGCGTTCCTCGCACGTCGAGCGAGTCGAAGAATCCGTGCGCCACTCCGCGGAACCGCAGTGTTCCCCCCAGCGAATCCGGTGACAGTCCGCGCACGCCGGCACTCGCAGCGCGCGCCAGATACGGACGCAGACCGCCGAGTGAGTCCACGTCGATCGCCAGCTGCAGCGAGTCCGAGCCTGGCGAACGCGTGAGGCCGAGTGTACCGCGAGCGCGCAGCAGCCCGGGCGTGCCGCGGGCCACGAGCGTATCGATGCGCAGCACGCCGCGATCGAACTCCACCCGCGCATCGGCACTCGTGAGGCGAATTCCATCGATCGTCCCCGGCTGCAGATGCAAGCCGAGGGTCCCCAGCAGATTCACGACGGAATCGCCCTGGAGGTTCACGTCGTAACTGCCGGCGAGCGTCGATGTCGGCGACGATCGGCCAACGAGGGCGGCGGCATCGAGCCCATCGAATACGCCGCTGCCCTTCGCGCCAAGCCCGCCGACGGAGTCCGCGTCGATACGGCCGGCGTACGTGACATGCCCCGCCGCTCCGGTGAGATCGGCAGACAGTTCGAGATCCGGCGCCACGCCGCGCACGCGAACCGGGCCGGTGAAGGTGCCGCGCAGGGGCAGCGCGGCATACGAACGAGCGAGCGTCGTGAACGAGATGGGCTGCGCCAACAGCGTCAGGTCGTACGCCACGTACTGCGTGCCGTAGGTGATGCGCCCACCACCAGTCGCTCGCGATGGAGGGCCGTCGCCATCCACATGCCTGAGATCAGCATTGGAGACGCGAACGTCCAGCCACGACGAATCGAGCGTCGCCCGGCCGCTCACCGTACCGCCGATGCGCGGGAAGGCGGGATAGATCGCGCTCAGCGTCCGCAGTTCGAGCCGGTCGGTCTCCACGTGAAAATCGTGGAACGCCGTGAACGCCGGGTACAGGATGTTCAGCTCGCCGCGGCCACGCAGGTGCGACACCGCTCCCGGCACATGCGCATCGCGGAAGGTGATGTCGGAGGCATCCACGAAGAACTGCGTCACCGGCCCGCCGCGCGCCTTCACGGTGCCGGACAGGGTGCCCTGCCAATCCGCCGGAAAGGGTCGTCCGTTGATTGTGCGCAGCAGATCGAAGTTGACAGGATCAGCGGTGATCGCCACGTCATGCACGGCGAGCACCGGCCCCCCGATCTCGAAGGTCATCGCCCCCCGCACGCGTGACCGTGTGGTGCTCACATCCATCTCCGAGATGGCGTAGTCCAGCACATGCAGGTTCCGCTCGTTGCGGATGTCCATCACCAGCCGGCCGCCGCCCGTCGTCGGCAGCGTAGGGTACACCCACGCGACATCCTTCAGCGAGATACTATCCCCGATGATGTGAACGGCATACCGTACCGGGAGATCGCTGCCCCAGACGACCTTTCCTCTCGCTCGTCCATGCGAGCCCGGCAACCGGAACCGCGAGCTGTCGATCCAGGCGCTGTCGCCGAGTACCCGCGCGACACCCTGCGCGTGGCGCCACGAGAAGGGCGGATACGACCCCTCGGCCCTCACGGTATCCACCACGAACAGCATGCCCACACTGTCCGGCTCCGCGAGCCGGATGTGCGAGGCGAAGGCGTAGGCGTTGGTCCAGCGGTAGTTCTGCGTGAACCCTTCTCTCGTGCGACGAATCTCGTGGTCCCGCCGCGCGAGATTGGCGCGCACCGCACTGTCACGCCGCGCACCGGAGAGACTGTCGTCCGCATGCCAGGGAATCGTCACCCGGAGACTCGCTCCGTGCCGCACATGCACGGAGTCCATGATCACGAAGTCGCCGAAACCGCGCTCGGGCCCACGCCGGACCGGCGCCGGCTTCTTCGCGATCCCGAAGGTCCGCTTGAAATTCCAGGTCCAGTCCTCGTGCTGGCGCAGCACCACCACAGGATGATCCACATCCACCCGCCGCAGGAAGATCCGGCGGTCCACGAGATCCCGCGGATCGTACTGCACCGCAATGCGGCCCGTCGCCACCACCAGCGAGTCCTCGTCATCGCGCAGCTCGAGCGAGTCGAGTGTGAGACCGGTGAGGAAGTTGCCCGAGAGTCGGCCGAGATGTACGCGGCCATGAATGGACGACGCGATGCGCCCCTCTACCCAGCCACGCACTGCACTGCGGCCGGAGTCGGTACCCGTGATCACATAGCCCGTGCCCACGACAAGCAGTCCGAGCGCCAGCAGCACGCACAGACTCAGGAGGCCGATGAATCGGCGGCGCGACAGGCGACGGGTGGAGCGGTTCAGAAGTCCGGCCCGATGGAGAAGGTGAAGGTGAGACGACTGAGGAAACTGCGGGAATGCGCAGGCTGGAACGATGCGGGACAGGTCTGACCGGCGACCTGCTCGTACGCGCCGCTGGCACGGAGGTTGGCGGGAATTCGATTGCCAGGACTCACGCAGTACAGCGGGGCGAGCCCCTGCGCCGTGGGCGCGGCGTCGTAGTACAGCGCGCCCGCCGGTCGGTTGTACGGATTGTACCCCACGTTGGCCTGGAAGGGCCCCACGGGAGTGAACACCCGAACCCCAATCCCGGGGGTCCACCTGAGATTGTTCAGGTAAAGCGACGACGCCCGACGCGGCCGGAGTGGCTGCCCGCGGTCGCGCTGCCAGACATCGCCCGCGTCCAGGAACAGTGTGTACTGGATGAGATCGGGATAGAAGAAGCTCCGCGCCCGCAGCTCGAAGTTCGCGACGATCAGCGACGTACCACCCGTTGGCACCACTCGGCGCACACGGTCGCCGGCCGCTTCGAAGTACACCGTGTCACCCGCACCCGGAATCGTGACCAGCGTATCCTCGGCGATGTACAGCAGGTCGCCCAGCTCGTTTTGCTGAAACCCTCGCACACTGGCGGCGCCGCCGGCGTAAAGTCGTTCTTCGGGGGGGATGAACCCCACGGAATCCTCGAACGACAGCGTTCGTCCCAGCACCGTCCCCAGCCGGATGCGCGTGGCGAAGGTCAGGCCGCTGGCGATGGGCCGATACACGGAGGCATCCAGCAGTCCCTTCGCGAACTGGATGTCGCGATCCGACCCGATCTCGCGAAACGCCCCGCGAAGATCCACGCGCACGGCCGTGCCGATGCGCGGATTGATTGGATTGTCGGTGCGCAGCCGCTCGATGTGCGTGCTCACCACCGCCAGTGGGCGAATGCGGTCAGTGATGAGACGCCGCGATTCGGCATCACACCGGTTGAACACCGCACAGAGGAGCGCAGGCTGTGCTTCCGTGCGCCCGAACTCGAGCGAATACGCCAGTCGCGCCGGCAGTCCGCGCACGATGTCATGCGTGAGCGAGGCCTCGCCGCCCACCAGCGTCGTGCGCAGGTAGGCCTGATACTCGCCGCGGCGCTCGCTGTAGAGCGAGAGCGTGGGCGCGGCACGGCGGCCGAAGATCGTGGGCAGCCGCAGGGTGGCGCTCGTGAAGTAGTTGAGCCGCGCGCTGAAGGTGTCGGCACGGATCGCGGGGGCGCAGAGCGCACCCCCGCCCAACCGGGTGGG
>JBBSVF010000163.1:0-6713 GCA_038233745.1 Gemmatimonadales bacterium | reverse complement strand
GAGACGGCGGCGGCCGCACGCGCTACCGGACAGTACGACACTGTGACAATTCACCAGGACCTTGCCGGCCGCGACAGGTTCGTCGTGGCCCGGACACGAGAGGAGAGTGAGCGATGATCGAGGACAAGGCGAAAGAGCTCGGGCGACTGATCGGCCAGAGCACCGAGTATCAGGCATTCAAGCGCGCCAACGAGTCCCTGGGCCAGGACGCAGAAGCGGTGGCACTGCTCAAGAAGATGGAGCAGCTGCGGATGAACGCGCAGCAGATGATCCAGCGCGGCGAGCGCCCCACCGAGGAGATGGAGCGCGACCTCGATACGCTCCTGGGTCAGATCCAGGTTCAGCCGGTGTACCAGCGAGTGGCTGTGGCGCAGGAGAACGTGGAGAAGATCATGACGAAGGTGAACGACTGGATCGGCGAAGGCATCGAGCGCGGAGCCACCAGCTCCATCATCACGCTCGGCTGAGCCCAGCAGATGCGCGGCCGGCTCATCGTGTTCGAGGGAGGCGAGGGTTCGGGGAAGTCCACGCAGCTCCGGCTGTTGTCGGCGTCGCTCGAGGCCGCCGGCGTCGATCACGTGTGTCTGCGCGAGCCCGGCGGCACCCCGCTGGGTACGGAGGTGCGACGGCTGCTGCTCGACACCGCGTCGGACATCGCGCCGCGTGCGGAGGCGCTGCTGTTCATGGCGTCACGGGCGCAGCTCGTGGATCGTGAAATCGGGCCCGCGCTGGAGCGTGGTGCGGTGGTGCTGCTCGATCGATTCTTCCTCTCCACATATGCGTATCAGGTGGCCGGGCATGGATTACCGGAGATGGAAGTGCGAGCGGCCAATCGCTTCGCAACCGACGGCCTGACACCGGATCTGGTACTGCTGCTGCGCTTCTCGGCGAGCGAGGGCCTCGAGCGTGCTGCACGTCGGCCGCTGGCGCATGATCGGATGGAGTCGCTGGGAAACGGTTTTCATGAGCGCGTCTCCGTGGCGCTGAGCGAGTTCGCGAGCGAGCGCTGGCAGCGGGAGCACCCGGAGTGCGGCAGGGTGGTGGAAGTGGACGCCGTTGGCGCGGAACACGACGTGGCGGTGCGCGTGCACTCGGTGCTGCACTCGCACTGGCCCGCGCTCTTTCCCGAGCGGCCACTCAGCCGTCACCGTCCGGCGA
The DNA here is from genome assembly GCA_038233745.1 of Gemmatimonadales bacterium. GTDB lineage: Bacteria > Gemmatimonadota > Gemmatimonadetes > Gemmatimonadales > Gemmatimonadaceae > AG11. The sequence goes on along the minus strand of JBBSVF010000163.1, from coordinate 5,555 downwards.
GGTCGTCATGAGTCGGACGGGCGGCAGTCGCGGCGTGATGGTGGCCGTGCTTCTCTCGGCCGCACTGTTGTCCGGAAGTTGGCTGATGGGACGCGGTGCCGGCGCGCATTCGCGCGATCTTGCCGCGAGCACGCATCTCTTCCAGCAGGTGGCCGAACGGGTGCAGAGCGACTATGTCGAGCCGATCTCCGATACCATGCTCTACCGGCATGCCATCGATGGCGCGCTGCGGGAGCTGCACGATCCACATACCGTGTTTCTGGATGCGCGGCGCCTGGACCGACTGGACGAGAGCACCAGTGGACATTACGCAGGCGTCGGCATCCAGATGGATGTCCGCGACAGCGGCATCACGGTGGTGACGACGCTTCCCGGCACGCCCGCGCAGCAGGCCGGCATCCTCACGGGCGACCGGATCGTGAAGATCGACGGACGAAGCACCTTCGGACTCACCGCTGACGAGGCACTGCGTTCGCTGCGCGGGGAGGCGGGCACCAGCGTTCGTGTGGAGATTGCGCGCTCCACAACGGAGGCGGCCATTCCGTTCACGATCGTACGCCGCGTGATCTCCGTGAATCCGGTGCAGCATGCGGTGGTCCTCGCGGATTCCATCGGATACGTGGACCTCACCATCTTCAGTGCTGACGCGGCGCGCGATCTCGCGGCTGCCGTCGACTCCCTCCGCCGCGCGGGCGCGCGGTCGCTGATGCTGGATTTGCGGAGCAACCCTGGCGGGCTCCTGGATCAGGGCGTGGGAGTCGCGGACCTCTTTCTTGACGCAGGGCAGCAGATCGTGGTGACGAAGGGCCGGATGAGTGCCGAGAACCAACGGTTCGCTGATCGCGCGGCGCAGCGCTGGCCCGCCATGCCCATTGTGGTGCTCACGGACAGCAGCTCGGCATCGGCAAGCGAGATCGTGGCGGGTGCGCTGCAGGATCATGATCGCGCGGTGGTGATCGGTACTGCCACCTACGGGAAGGGAAGCGCCCAGCGCGTGATTCCAGTGGAGGATGGAGCGCTGAAGCTCACGACGGCACTCTGGTACACGCCGAGCGGCCGGAGCATCAATCACCCGCATCCCACTGGCGCCGACGACGCCGAAGATCCCGCGCCTGTACCGGACAGTACGCCGCGTCCGCGGTTCCGCACCGATGCGGGGCGCGTGGTGGTCGGCGGAGGAGGGATTGTCCCCGACATCGTGATCGCGCGTCTGGCAGCGTCGGCATCCGAGCGCGCGCTGCAGGTGGCGCTGGGTGAGAAGGTGCCCGTCTTCCGCGATGCGGTGACCGAGTATGCGCTCGCCCTCAAACGCGCGGGCGCGGTACGCGATCCTGCCTTCTCGGTGACGCCGGCGATGCGCATGGAACTCCGGCGGCGACTGGTGGCTCGCAAGGTGATCATCGCACCCGCCGTCTACGATTCGGCCGCCGCAGTGCTCGATCGTGTCCTGGGCACACAGATCGCACGCTACACCTTTGGCCCCGGGGTGGAGTTCTCCCGCAGCATGCGAGAGGATCCTGTGGTCGCGCGTGCGGCCGCCCTCCTCAGCGGCGTGACGACACCGCAGCAGCTCCTCACTCGCGCACGGTCGACGCCGTGAATCTCGCGTCTGTGAGAATCCGTCGCGCCACATCGCACGATGCGCAGGCCATTCGCGCGCTCATGAATCTCTATGTCACCAGTGGAACGCTGCTTCCACGCACGGAGGAGTTCGTGTCGTCCAACGCACACCACTTCATCGTGGCCGAGGAGAATGGCCGCGTCGTGGGATGCGTGCAGCTCGACGAATATGCGCCGAGCCTGGCGGAGTTGCGGTCGCGTGCCGTGGATCCGGTGCTGCAGGGCAGCGGCGTCGGGCGCCTGCTGGTGGAGGCCACTGAAGAGCTCGCCCGACGCCGTGACTGCGTGACGCTCTTTGCGGTGAGCAATGATGAAGCATTCTTCAACCGCTTCGGCTTTGCGCGGCGGCACATTCCGGAACTCGATCGAGAGCGTAGCGAGGTGAGCCGGTTCAAGGGGGTGTTCGCGAAGGATCTGGAATAGTGCGCTGCTGACTGTGCGAGAGTTGCTCCTGTTGCGGTGCAGACCTTGCCACACTCACGGGCACCTCAACTGCCTGGAGCGACCATGTCAGATCGCAACAAACCGCACAACGGACGTGACCTCAGTGGTCACAGTCGGCCTTACCGCGAGGATGTCGATGACGTGCAGGCCGACCCTGTGGGCGCCGACATCATTCGCGGGGAAGTCCGTCAGGGCGGAGCGGTCGAAGACGTGGGCATCGCTGCCGGCCAGCGCGGCGCGCACATCCACGAACTCGTGGAGGAGAATCGCGAGAATGTGAAGAAGCTGGCGCAATCCTGATGCGCACATGACAACCCCGGCCGCGATGCGCGGCCGGCATTGTCAATTTGCGGCCTGGCTCAGACCGCCGCGTATCAACGACTCAGGATGCGCACACCGGCGGGGGGAGTGAACACGAATGCTGCTGCATCCACCGCCGCGTTGGGTCGGAACGAGGTGAGGCGGATCGTACGCTTGACGCCATTCGGTTCCACCACGGTGAACTGCCGAATCGTGGCGTCTGCATCGTCGATCCAGACTGTGGCGGAGGTGAAGGGCACACTGCCACTCACCTTGGGGACCAGCCCGAAAGCATGCGTGGGGCGACCGCTCACAGTCATCGTCCCCGCCTCGGTGATCGTGTACCGCCGGCGAGGCGCATCCAGGAACTGCGCGGAGAGATCCACGGTGGCGGTGCCAACGCTGCTCTGCGCGGTACGAATCACCTGATCGGGCGCGGAACTCGGCAGGTACACCCACAGGTACTTGCCATCGGCCACGATGCGGTCGTTGGCGGGGCTCGTGAACCGCACACTCAGCTTGCCGGGCCGCCGCTGCTGATAGTCACCGGTCGCAGTGAGCGTGCGACCCGTGAGGGGATTCTCGATCGTCTGCTCGAAGGCGGCGCGCGCCGTCTTCACCTTGCTCCACGACGTCACCGCGCGGTCGAGCAGGGAGCTCTGCGCCTGGAGCGGCGGCGCGACAAGCGCGAGCGAGAGAGGAATGAACAGACGAAAGGTACGCATGGACGTTCTCCGGGAGTCAGGGCTGTCGAGCGGATGATACCCCGGTCACTCGCGACTGGTTCGCGCCACTCACCACGACGTGGAACTGATCGCCGTCGAGCGCGAGCGACACGGGGCCGGGATAGAACGCCCTGACGATGCTCAGGATGTCCACCGCTTCCACCGGTGGATAGAAGTGGGTCAGCACGAAGTGCCGCGGCATCGCAGCGGCGGCCAGCGCGCCACACTCGGCGGGCGTCATGTGCCCGGGAATCGCAAGCGCCGCGGGGAGCGAGCATTCGCAGAGCAGGACGTCTGCGCCGCGGGCCCACTCGGCAAACATCGGATCGTAGCCACAGTCGCCTGAATACACGATGCGCCTGTGGCCGTCACTCACCCCATACGCCACACTCTCTTCCGTGTGCGGCACCTTCACGGCCTCCAGCGTGAGCGACTCGGCGAGGTCGTGGCGCTGCCCGGGCTCGAGCTCGATGATCTCCACTGCGAAGCCCGGATCGGCCATCCACGCACCGGCCGCGTCGGCGATGCGCTGATAGAGCGCGCGAGTGCCTACGGGGCCGAGCACCGTAATCGGCGCGCTGCGCCCCGGCCGATCCGCATACCGGAAGGCGAAGAACAGCGTGGAGAGGTCGGCAACATGATCCAGATGAAAATGCGTGATCGCGATATGCGTGATCTCGCGCCATGCAGCAACATGCTCGGCAAGTCGCAGCGTCACACCACTCCCGCAGTCGAGCAGAATGCGGACGCCACCGGACTCGATCAGATGCCCGGCACGTGCGCGCCCCGGCGCAAGCGAGATGGTTCCGGTGCCGAGCGTTGTCAGCCGCATCAGCCCCGCGCCGCGCCGCAGGCCCTCACGTGGTTGCCAACGCCTCATCCGCGGTTTCGCCGTCCGGCGCTGTCGCGGCGGCAGCCTCGTCGATCGCCGGTCCGCGCATGCGCACGCTCACGAGCGACGAGACGCCGGGCTCCTGCATCGTCACGCCGTACACCGCGTCGCCTGCCTCCGTCGTCGTCCGCGGATTGTGCGTGATCACGATGAACTGCGTGCGGCTCTTGAACTGATTGAGCATCCGCACGAAGCGGCCGACATTCGCGTCGTCAAGCGGCGCGTCCACTTCATCGAGCAGGCAGAAGGGGCTGGGCTTCGTGAGGAAGATCCCGAAGAGCAGGGACAACGCCACGAGCGCGCGCTCGCCACTCGAGAGCAGGTTGATGCGCTGCGTCTTCTTCCCCCTGGGCGACGCATGAATCTCGATGTCGCAGTCGAGGGGCGCGTCCGGATTCTCCAGCCGGAGATCGCATTCACCGCCGCCGAACAGCGAGACGAAGATCTGGCGAAAGTTCTCACGCACCTGCGTGAAGGTGGCGAGGAACAACTCGCGCGCGGTAGCGTCGATTTCCTTGATGGCCTGCAGCAGCGAGTTGCGCGCGTCGAAGAGATCGGTGCGCTGCGCCGAGAGGAAGTCGTGACGACGCATGGTCTCGTCATGCTCCTCGATGGCCAGTGCATTCACCGGCCCGAGTTGGTCGAGCTGCCGGCGCAGTTCCTCCGCTTCGGCGCGCAGCGACTCGTCATCGAGATCCACCGGCGCCACGTCGGCCAGCATGTCGTCCAGCGGGCGCTTCCACTCGGTCTCGAGCCGCTCACGAATGGCCGCTCTCCGGCCGGAGAGCTCCGTGAAGCGCAACTCCGACTGGTGCAGATCCTCACTCACGAAGCCCAGCAGCCGGCGCACCTCGCTCAGGCGAGCGTCCGCGCCCTGCAGTCGCTCGTCCGCCGCACGCACCGCACCTTCGGCCTCCTGCAGACTTCTTTCGCCGTCCTGCAGCGTGGCTTCACGGGTCTCGAGGTCCAGAGACCACAGGCCCATCTGTTCGCCCAGCTCACTGTCGGAGCGGGAGAGTTCCCCGAGTTCCTCTCGCAGCTGCGCGAGGCGTGAGGACGCGGTTTCCACTTCCTCCACGAGACGCCGCTCGCGGTCCTGCGCCATCTGCACACGGGCGCGGGCCTGCGCCTGTTCCACCTGCCAGCGCGTGCGCAGTTCACGGGCCTCCTCCTGCGCATGCTCCGCGGCCACGGCGCGATCGCGGGCGTCGGTCACGCGTGTCTCGTGCGCCTCCGTCTGCTCATCCAGCGTGCTGATCTCGCTCTCGATCGCCGCGCTGCGTTCTGCGAGTTCGCCGCGCCGCTGCTCGAGCTTGTCCAACAATTCACGCGCGTTCTCGACTTCCTTCTCCGCTCGTGCAACGCTGCGGGCCAGCGCGTCGCGACGTTCTCCTGCCGTGCGCAGATGCTGCTGCGCCAGCGAGGACGCCTCGCTTGCCGAGACGACGTCCTGCTCGGTGCCCCTGAGGTCCTCGCGCCGTTCGTCGGCGATCCGCGATGCGTCGTGACGCGCACGGCTCAGCGACTCGAGATCCGAGCGCAATGCCGCGAGCTCCGCGCGACGGCGCAGCGGG
>JBBSVF010000162.1:0-6725 GCA_038233745.1 Gemmatimonadales bacterium | reverse complement strand
GGAATGACTAACCTCACGACGCCCGACCTTCCTCCCTGTGGATGCTGCGAGCCGGGCTTGTCCAGCGCATCCACCTGCTATTGCGGCGTGGAGGATCTTCTTCGCATCATCCGCCGCCGGTACTCGCTTGCCGTGATGAACGTGATCAACAACCGCGGCCAGGCACGCTATCAGGAGATTGCGAGCGCGCTGCCCGGCATGAGCAGCTCCACACTGGCGGAAACGCTGCATGCGCTCGACACAGCCCAGCTCGTTGTGCACCTGCCGCATTCGGACGACCGTCCGCATCTGACGTACGCCCTCACCGAATCCGGAGCCAAGCTGCTCGGGCGGCTTCGTGATCTCCTGACCGAGGTTGGCCCGCAGTAGCGGTCACAGCCATGGCGCACTTCGATTGACCGAAGTGCATTTGCACCGCATACATACATATGATAGCGTGCCCTGTCGAGAGGCGAGGCAAGGCGAGCGGCACAATCCTGCTGGATGAGGGTGCATGCTGGAACGACGACTCATTGCCATCGAAGGCGTCGTGCAGGGAGTGGGGTTTCGACCCTTCGTGCACCGGCTTGCCGCGGCCGGTCGCCTGGCCGGCTCCGTGCGCAATGACGCGCGGGGCGTGCTCATTGACATCGAGGGCGAGGCCACGAACGTCGACGCATTCTATCGATCCCTCACCGCGGAGGGCCCCGCACTCGCGGCTATCGATCGTGTCGCGTTCCGGGACGCCCCTCCCCAGCAGTACGATGGCTTCCGCATCGAGTCGAGCGAGACACGGGGGGAGCAGGCGACCGGATCTGTGCCGCCGGATGTCGCCCCCTGCGACGCTTGCCTGGCAGAGCTGTTCGATCCCGCCAATCGGCGGTTCATGCATCCATTCATCACGTGCACACAGTGTGGTCCGCGTTTCACGATCGTTCACGACACGCCATACGATCGCGAGCGCACGGCAATGTCGGCATTTCCGATGTGCGTCGCCTGCGCTGCGGAGTACGGCGACCCCGCAAGCAGACGGTTTCACGCGGAGACGATCGCCTGTCCTGACTGCGGCCCCACCTTGCTGTTTCATGGCGGGCAGGGTCCTCTAGCCGAGACTGCGGTGGCGCCACCGGGTGCACTGCGGGCCGCGGTTGCCGCGTTGGAAGATGGCGCCATCGTCGCCATCAAGGCTCTCGGAGGATACCATCTGGCGTGCGACGCAGCCAACGAGTCGGCGATCGATCGGCTGCGCGCCCGGAAGTATCGTCCGGCAAAGCCGTTCGCCATCATGGTTCGGGATGCCGCCGCGGCAGCGCGCCTCTGTCATGTATCGCCGGGCGAGACGGTGCTTCTCGAATCAGTTGCCCGGCCGATCGTTGTGCTCGAGCGACGCACGGACGGTGCTCTCGCGGCGCCCGTCGCACCTGGTCAGGCGACACTCGGCGTGATGCTGCCCTCCACGCCGCTGCACCACCTGCTGCTGGCGGCACTCGATCGCCCACTCGTGATGACGAGCGGCAACAGGAGCGACGAGCCAGTTGTAATTGACGACGCGCCCGCGCGCGACGCCCTGGGCCAGATCGCCGATGCATTCCTGACCCACGACCGCGCGATCACCGCGCGGTGCGACGACAGCGTGGTGCAGCACGCACTCGGTGAGACGCGCACGATCCGGCGGGCTCGCGGCTTCGTGCCCGGGAAGATTCTCCTTGCCATGCACGTACCCGGATCAGTGCTCGCGATGGGAGCGCATCTCAAGAACACCGTGTGTCTTGCCCATGGTAGCGCTGCCCAGGTCTCTTCGCACGTGGGAGATCTCGATAGCGTTGCCGCACGCGCGGCCCTTCGCCACATGGTGCACGCGCTGGTTGAGAGCGCCGCGGCGCAGCCCACGGCCATCGCACATGACCTGCATCCCGAGTACGGTTCGACGCGCATCGCCGCGGCAATCGCTCACGAACTGGGCATCGAGCAGCGCATCGCCGTCCAGCATCACCACGCGCACATCGCGGCCTGTGTGGCCGAGCACCAGGTGCGTGGTGCCGTGATTGGCGTGGCATTCGACGGTGCCGGGCTCGGCAGCGACGGTGCCATCTGGGGAGGCGAGTTTCTCCACGTGAATGGCGCACGGTTCGCGCGACTGGGTCACCTCGCGTACGTCGCACTCCCGGGCGGCGACGCCGCGGCGCGTCGCCCATGGCGCTCGGCGGCATCTCACGTTGCGCATGCGCACGGGCATGACGTGCAGGGCGTCGTTCGGCCGGCGAGCGTCGCCGCCCAGGAGTGGGCACTCGTGACGCAGCTGCTTGCGCGGGACCCGGGTACGATGCCGCAGACCTCCAGCGTGGGCCGATTGTTCGATGCGGTGGCCTCGTTGCTTGGCATCTGTCAGGTGGCCACCTTCGAGGGTGAGGCCGCGATGGCGCTCGAAGCTGTTGCGACGCCGGGCGCACGTCGGCGCTATTCGTGCAAGCTCTCTGAGGGATCCACCTGGGTGGCCGATCCTGGCGAGCTCATTCGCGGGATTGTGTCCGATTGTGCGCGAGGGGTCGATGCCGGTGAAATCGCGGGGGCATTTCACCTGGCGATGGCCGACCTGATCGTGAGCGGGTGTGAACGCGCGCGCGCGGAAATGGCGGTCAGTACCGTGGTTCTCTCTGGCGGAGTGTTCATGAACAGGATGTTACTGGAGCTTTCGTCCTCCGCGCTGCTGGACGCGCACTTCGAGGTACTCGTTCCACGCCTGCTGCCGTGCAACGATGGCGGGCTCTCTCTCGGGCAGGCATATGTTGCCGCCTGTGCGCTGGAGGAAGAGCTATGTGCCTAGGGGTTCCCGGACAGATCACGGAGTTTCTCGAGCCCACGCACCACCTGGCAAAGGCTGAGGTGTCGGGAGTGCGGCGTGCCATCAACGTGGGATTGCTGATTCCCGACGGCCTCGATGTGGGCGACTGGGTGCTCATTCACGTGGGATTTGCGCTGAGCAAGATTGACGAGGAGGAGGCGAGGCGCACCACGGAGTTTCTCAGGGCGCTGGGCTCCGACTACGACGAGGAGCTGCAGATGATCATGGACAGCAGGATCGAATGACGACTGCGGTGGCCGAGCCCCGACCGTCGGTGGGCATCGCGACGCGCGCGCGCTCCCGTTTCGCGGCATCCAATGCCGCGAGCGAGGCATTCTTCGCGCGCGAAAGCGATCGCATCGCGCTGGCCTGTCATGCCATGGCGGGCCGGTTCCAGGCGGGTGGCCGGCTGCTCGTCCATGCAGACAGGGCAAGACTGAGCGACGTGTCGCACGCCGTGGTGGAGTTCATGCACCCGGTTGTGGTGGGCAAGCGGGCCCTTCCGGCCCTGGCCCTGCGCGACGCCGACGCGCTCCGCGTGGTGGGTCGTCGCGGCGACATCCTGCTGTTGCTCGCCGATGACGCGCTGACTGCGGTGCACGTTGATCTGCTGTCGCTCGGCACATCCATGGATATGCTTCCGCTCGTCCTGACAGGAGGGGCATTTCGCGTGGCTCCGATGAAGTCGCTGCAATACGAATTCAGCGTTCCGTCATCGGACGCCTGCATCGTGCAGGAGACGCACGAGATGCTGTATCACGTGCTCTGGGAGCTGGTGCACGTGTTTCTCGATCACGGCGCGGTGCGGACATGAGTGACGCAGCGATGGCCAGCGCACAGTGCGACGCCCGTGATGGGCAATGCCATCTCTGCGGTGATGTGGCAGTGCCTGGCCGTGTGTTGGAAGTGGACGAGTCGTCGCGCACCGCCTCGGTGATGATCGCTGGCGAGCGGGTGTCGGTAGCGCTCGATCTGGTGGAGGCGCGAGTGGGCGACGACGTGCTGGTGCACCTGGGCTTTGCGATCGAACGACTGGAGCACGAATGACGACCGAAGTGCGCGACTACGGTCGGGAGCTGTATCCGTTCCTCTACGCATCGACGGGCGAGGCAGCCGGCTCGGTCGCGTCGCTGCTCGAGGCCGTCAAGCTATCGACGCTGGCAAAGTGTGCGGAGGTGGTAGCGCTCCGCAACGAGCTGATGGCGGAATACGAAGTCGAACTGGTGAACGCCGCGCGGGGCATGGCTGAGCGATTCGCGAGCGGCGGGCAGTTGCTGGCGTTCGGCAATGGCGGGAGTGCCACCGACGCGGATGACGCGGTGTCGGACTGCATGACGCCGCCGGTGACAGGTTGGCGTGCGCTGCCCGCCGTGTCGTTACCTGCCGACAGTGCGACCGTGACGGCGCTGACGAATGACGTGGGATTCGAGCATGTCTTCTCGCGCCAGATCGCCGCCCTCGGCGGGCGCGGCGACATTGCGCTCGGCTTCTCCACCAGTGGCAACTCCGCCAACATCGTGAAGGGAATGAAGCAGGCACGCCGCAAGGGCATGTTGACCATTGCCCTCTGCGGTTACGATGGAGGAGACCTCTGCCGAGGTGACAGCGTGGACTACTGCTTCGTGGCGCGTCGCGAATTCGTGCCGCGCATTCAGGAGGGGCATGCCACGCTCTGGCATGCCCTGCTGGAACTCGTACAGGATGACCTTGCCGAGCGCGGGGGATCGAACTCATGAGCATGCGATTCGTCGACGAATATCGCGAGCCAGGCGGCATTGCTCTGCTGAGCGCGGAAGTCGAGCGGTTGGCGCGCGGCCGGCGCTTCAAGCTGATGGAAGTGTGCGGCGGACACACGCACGCCATTTACAAGCATGGCATCCAGGATCTTCTGCCGGAGAACGTGGAGCTCGTGCATGGGCCGGGTTGCCCGGTGTGCGTCATTCCCATGGGGCGCATCGACGACGCGATGGCGATCGCGCGGACACCGGGCGTCATCTTTGCCACCTATGGCGACATGATGCGCGTGCCAAGTTCCAATGGCAGCCTGCTCGACGCAAAGGCCGATGGCGCCGACGTCCGCTTCATCTACTCCCCTCTCGACGCTCTCACGCTCGCGCGCAACAATCCCACGCGTGAGGTGGTGTTCTTCGCGGTGGGGTTCGAGACCACTGCGCCCTCGACGGCGGCCACACTGCTGCGCGCGCGCGCGGAAGGACTCCGCAACTTCTCGGTGTTCTGCAACCACGTCACCATCATTCCGGCCATCAAGGCCATTCTGGACTCGCCTGGCATGGAGCTCGACGGCTTCATCGGACCAGGCCATGTGGCCACGATCATCGGACTCTCGCCCTTCGAGTTCATCCCGCGCGAGTATCGGCTGCCACTCGTCGTCACCGGCTTCGAGCCGGCGGACATCCTGCAGTCCATCGTGATGATCATCCGCCAGTTCACGGACGGACCTCTCGGCGTTGAGAATCAGTACGCCCGCGTGGTGCGACCCGAGGGCAATCGTCGTGCGCTGGAGATCATGAGCGAGACGATGATGCTGCGTCCCTTCTTCGAGTGGCGTGGGCTGGGCTTCATCTCGCACAGTGCACTCGCCCTGCGTCCGGAGTTCGCGCAGTTCGACGCGGAGGTGCGGTTCCCCGTGCCGAACCTTCGCGTGACGGATCCGAAGGCGTGCCAGTGCGGCGAGGTGCTGAAGGGGGTCATCAAGCCCTGGCAGTGCAAGGTGTTCGGTACGGCGTGCACACCGGAAACGCCCATCGGCTCGTGCATGGTGTCGCCCGAAGGGGCGTGCGCGGCGTACTACAACTATGGGCGATACTCGCTCATGCGGCAGGGCGCCGCGAGCGGGTCGGCGGTCCCCGCATGACGAGCCGCACCGAGACCTCGTTGCCGGTGCAGCTGGACCGGATGGAGCGCGCGCGCGTGGTGCGCGATGCCGCGCCCCGCATGCGCGATCTCCATGTCACGCTCAGTCACGGCAGCGGAGGCAAGTCGAGCCACGCGTTGATCGAGTCGCTCATCCTGCCGGCGTTCCGCAATCCGCTGCTCGACGGCGATGCCGATGCGGCGGTGTTTGCATCGGGGCAGGGTACCGGTCGTCTCGCGATGACCACCGACTCATACGTGGTGAGCCCGCTGTTCTTTCCCGGCGGCGATATCGGCAAGCTTGCGGTACACGGCACGATCAACGACCTCGCGGTCTCCGGCGCCCGTCCGCTTGCCCTCTCGGTGGGGTTTATCCTCGAGGAGGGGCTCGACATGGAGATCCTGCGCCGGGTGATCGATTCCATGGCGGCAGCCGCGTCGGCTGCGGGCGTGCCGATCGTGACCGGCGATACCAAGGTTGTGCATCGCGGCAAGGCAGACCAGCTGTTCGTGAACACAAGTGGCGTGGGCGTCGTCGACGACACGGTGCGCCTCTCAGTTGATACTGTAGCGCCGGGCGACGTGGTGCTCGTGAGCGGCTACGTCGGCGATCACGGCATGGCAGTAATGCTCGCTCGCGAGGCGCTGGAGCTGGAGGCGGACATCGAGAGCGACAGTGCGCCGCTGCACACCCTCGTCGCCGCGCTTCTGGAGGCAGCGCCCAATACGCGCACGATCAAGGATCCCACGCGCGGCGGCGTGGCCACGACGCTCAACGAGATCGCGACTCGCGCACGCGTCGCCATTGCGGTGGACGAGGAGCACGTTCCGGTACGCGTCGCGGTGCGGGGCGCATGCGAGATTCTCGGCCTGGATCCGCTGCACATTGCCAACAAGGTGCAGGGCCACGAGCTCAAGGGCCTCAAGGCCTATTTCAGCTGGTTCTTCAACCGCGGCCTTCTCGGATCCGCCTCTTTCCCCCTCGCGGCCCTCATCGACTACAAGGGCCATCGCATCACGGCCCTGGCCG
>JBBSVF010000161.1:0-6740 GCA_038233745.1 Gemmatimonadales bacterium | reverse complement strand
TGATCGCGCCGGTGCTCGTGTTCGTTGGCGTCGCGATCGGACGCCCGATGGATCTGGCGTTCAATCCCTTCGAGGTCGCCTCGGTCGCGGTGGCCGTCGCGGTCGCAACGAGCGTGGTGCGGGATGCCGAGTCCGACTGGCTGGAGGGGGCCTTTCTGCTGCTGGTGTACGGAATGCTCGGCGTCGCCTTCTTCTACTTCTAGAGACGAACGGGCGCAACTGTCGAGGGGACCGCGGTTTGACTTCACATTCCCCGATTCGTATTTTTTGCGTTCACCTCCTTCCGTCCCTGCGTGGTCAAGAGCAGCGCCCTTCTCTACTCGCCGGATGAGGCAGCACTTCCCCCCACACTGGCGACATGGATCGTGGGGCAGGGAGACGATGTGCTGTCGATTCGCGACGAACACGAGCTGATGGCCATCGCGCTTCGCGGGAGGCCTCGGCTCGCCGTGTTCGATGCTCGTGGCGCCAGCCGGGATGCAGTGCTGACGGCATGTGCCCGGCTGAAGCGCGATTCGTACACCTGTGTGGTGCCGGCGGTTGTCCTCTGTGCCGCGACGGATGATGACTTCGCGAGGGCGTTCGAGTCGTCGGCCGACGAGGTCGTCCGTGAGGGGCTGTCCCAACGGGAACAGCTCCTGCGCCTGGACGCGATGCTTCGGCGCTCCGATCGCGATCTCGTCGTGCATCCCTCCACGCGCCTGCCGGGTGCGGTCGAAATCGAAAAGGAGCTCAATCGGCGCATCGCGGGCGAGTCGGGCTTCGCCATGTGCTACGCCGACCTTGATCACTTCAAGGAGTTCAACGATCGCTATTCGTACTACGACGGCGATCGTGTCATCCGGATCCTCGCGAAGATTCTGCACGACGTGGTGAAGGGGATGTGTGGCGAGGACGGATTTGTTGGGCATATCGGCGGTGATGACTTCATCTTCGTCATCCCGCTCGACGCCATCGCGGAAACCTGCGAGGAGATCGTGTCCATCTTCGATCTGCTCGTGCCGTTGCAGTATACGGAGCAGGATCGGCGGGCCGGATACTTCTTCGGCAAGGATCGTCGTGGCCAGCTTCATCGCGTGCCGCTGATGACCGTATCCATCGGCGTGGTGACCAATGAGCGACGCCACTTCACTCACGCCGCGCAGGTGAGCGAATTGGCGACGGAAATGAAGAGCTACGCGAAGACGCTCGACGGCTCGGTCTACTCAGTCGATCGCCGGACAGACAGCCAGCCCGCCGGCGTCACCCGCCTGAGCGGCTCTGTACCTGTCATCCCCGCAGAGGAACACGCATGAACGTCAGCTGTCCCGAGTGTCGGTCGGTCTTCCGGGTGGACCCGGCACGCCTGCCTGGTTCGTCGGTCCGTGCGCGGTGCTCGGTCTGCGGCGGCGTGATCCCGATCACGGGCGCCGGTGCCGACGATCTCGAGCACCGAAAGGAGGAGACGCCGCCGCTTGCGACGAACCATTCGGCCCCGGTAGCCGCTGTCGCGCCGCCCGTTGCGGCATCCGCGGAACTGGTGCCCGCACCACCGCCGGCCGTGCCGGCGCCCGCTGTAACGCCGCCCGCGGTGACTGAGCCGGCACGCCCCGCGCCGCCGCCTCCCGCGATGCCGCGGCCCACGATGCCGGTCATGCGGCCCCCCTTCGCTGGCGCGCCGGCACCGTCCGGCCCCTCCGCAACAGGTGCGGGTCGCGTTCCCCCGGCTCCGTTCATGCCGCGGCCGGCATCGCCGGGTGTCGCGCCGACAGCGCGTCCGGCGGCGTCTGGTACGCTGCCGACCGCTCCGACTGCGCTAACGGCCGCGCCCGCCGCGCCGGCGCCTCATGCGGTGCCAGCGCCGTCTGCGTCGCCCTCTACCGCGGGCATCGTGGCTCCGGCGGCACCGATGGCCGCGTCATCAATGCCCGCAGCGCCCACGGCAGCGACGCCGGCTTCCGCGGCTCCAGCCGCCCCGCGCGCACCGATCAATCCATTCCTCGCGAACGACCCGAACGCCAAGGCCAAGCGGCTCGCCCGCGCACTGGTGTCGGATATAGTGGTCTACTTCCCGCAGAAGCGGGAAGAAGGGCTCCGCGACGGCACACTGAAGCAGCTCTTCCGCGAGGAAATCAAGAAGAGCTACGAGGAATACGTCGATCAGATCGGGCGCGAGTTCGCGGAGAGCACGGAGCACTTCCAGGACGCGTTGAACGACGTGCTGGCGGCGGGCAAGCGGCTCTTCTGATCGTCAGCGTCTGACGCTATCTTTCCGGTGTCCTGATGATACCGTGCGAGCCGTCCGCTCTCGGAGCCGGACGGCTCGCGTTCTACATGGAGACCACATGGCGGAAAGTGAGCACGCCCGCACGCTTGCCTCGTACGACGATCAGCTCGCCGAGCTGAGGAGGTATCTTTGACCTCGATCACAAGCGGCAAGAGCTAGACGCGCTCGAGGCGCGCATGGGCGATCCCGCCTTCTGGAACAACCAGGAGAGTGCGCAGGGGATCGTTCAGCAGGTGAAGGCCCTCAAGATCTGGGTGGATCCCTTCGAGGCGATTGTCGCACGCGTCCACAGCACCGGTGAACTCGTGGAACTGCTGGACATGGAGCCTGATGCCGAGATGCAGGCCGAGGTGGGCGCGGAAGTCGAGCGTCTCTCGGCGGATCTCGAGGAGTTCCGCCTGCGGTCACTGCTCTCGCATCCGGACGACTTTCGCGATGCGCAGCTGGAGATCAGCGCGGGCGCCGGCGGCACCGAGGCACAGGACTGGGCACAGATGCTCATGCGGATGTACACGCGCTGGGCGGAGCGCAAAGGTTTCCAGCTCGAAATCATGGATCTGTCGGAGGGGGAAGAGGCCGGGATCAAGGGTGCGGTGCTCGAGATCAAGGGACTCTACGCATACGGGTTCCTCAAGGCGGAGAGTGGCGTGCATCGTCTCGTGCGTATCTCGCCCTTCGATTCGCAGGCGCGCCGGCATACGAGCTTTGCCTCGGTGTTCATCTATCCGGTGGTGGATACGGACATCAACATCGAGATCCGGGATGAGGATCTGAAGATCGATGTGTATCGCGCCTCCGGCGCGGGCGGCCAGCACGTGAACAAGACCAGCTCGGCGGTACGCATCACGCATTTGCCGAGTGGCGTGGTCACCGCGTCGCAGGCCCAGCGATCGCAGGGAAAGAACAAGGCGACCGCGATGAAGCAGCTGAAGAACCGGCTGTATCAGATCGAGCTGAACAAGCAGATTGCGAAGAAGGCTGAGCTGGATTCGAACAAGAGCGACGTGAGTTTCGGCAGCCAGATCCGCAGTTACGTGTTCCAGCCGTACACGATGGTGAACGACCACCGCACGGAGCTCAAGATTCCCGATGTGCAGAAGGTGATGGACGGAGCCATTGACCCATTCATCGAGGCGTACCTGAAGCAGAGCGGTGGATCGCCAGAGGCGCAGCCCGCGTGAGCGACGATCTGAACTTCGTGCAGCGTGCGCGGCGGGAGAAGCTGGACGCACTGGTGGCGGCGGGGATTCCTCCCTTCGCCTACGGCTACGACCGTACGCATCAGGCGGCGGACGCCGTTACATCGCTGCCTGATGGTGCGGACGAGGGCGGCGTGGTGCGCGTGGCCGGCCGCCTCGTGGCGTGGCGAGGGCATGGCAAGACGGCGTTTGCGCATCTGGCTGATGGATCAGGACGCATCCAGCTCTACTTCAGGAAGGATGCACTGGGAGACGAGGCGTTCGCATCGCTCTCGCTGTTCGACATCGGAGACGTGGTGGGCGTGCATGGACCGCTGATGCGCACGCGGACGGGCGAGGTAACCGTGCGGGTGGAGGGCGTCACGATGCTCGCCAAGTCACTCCGTCCATTGCCCTATGGCAAGGAGGAGGTGGTGGACGGCGTGACGGTGCGCCACTCCGGTTTCAGCGATCCCGAGCAGCGGTACCGCCAGCGGTACGCCGACCTCGCGGTGCATGCCGAGGTGCGAGCGCTCTTCGTCGCGCGCACGCGGTTGATCACCGCCATTCGCGGCTTCCTGGACAGCCGCGAGTATCTGGAGGTGGAAACCCCAGTGCTGCAGCCGCTGTACGGCGGTGCCGCCGCGCGTCCGTTCACTACGCATCACAACACGCTGGACATGCCGTTGTTCATGCGAATTGCGGACGAGCTGTATCTCAAGCGGCTCGTGGTGGGTGGCTTTGATCGTGTGTACGAGATCGGCCACGACTTTCGCAATGAGGGACTGGACCGCACGCACAACCCCGAGTTCACGATGCTGGAGTTCTACCAGGCCTTCGCGGACTATGAGGACATGATGGCGCTGGTGGAGCAGCTGCTGGTGCACGCGGCGGCAGTGGTGCGCGCCGTACCTGGTGTGGGCGACGCGGTGCCGGACATCTCGGCGCCCTTCGCACGGATTGAATGGCATGGCGCCCTCACGGCCGTGCTCGGAGCGGATCCGCTCGCGCTCTCCGATGCCCAGCTCGCGCAGCATGCGAAGGCGCAGCACATCGAGAAAAGCGATGCGATGAGCCGACCCAAGCTTCTCGACGAGCTGTTCGGGGTGCTCGTCGAGAGCGGTATCCAGGAGCCGACGTTCGTCGTGGATTATCCAGTAGAACTCTCGCCACTGGCCAAGCCCAAGCGGGGCAATCCCGCCCTCACCGAACGTTTCGAGCTGTTCGCGAGGGGCCGCGAGCTCGCGAATGCCTTCAGCGAGCTCAATGATCCCATCGATCAGCGAGCACGATTCGAGGCGCAGGCACGGCTGCGCGCCGCCGGAGACGACGAGGCCAGCGGCGTGGACGAGGACTATCTGCGGGCGATGGAGTACGGCATGCCGCCGATGGGCGGCGTGGGCATCGGCATCGATCGGCTGTTCATGTATCTCACGGATACCGCGAATATTCGCGACGCGATCCTCTTTCCGACGATGCGCCCGGAATGAGAGCGCTCGAGTGGGCGATCGCCTGGCGGTACCTGCGCAGCCGGCGCGGATCGCAGCTGCTCTCGTTGATCAGCGTGATCGCGATCGGCGGCGTGGTGATCGGCGTGAGCGCGCTCATCGTGATCATGGGCGTGATGAGCGGATTGCAGAACGATCTGCGCGAAAAGATCCTGATTGGAAGTCCCGATGTGCGCGTGCTTCCCATGTCGGCTGACATGGTGCTCAAGGACTGGCGTTCCACGTTGGCCACGACACGCAAGGATCCCGACGTGAAGGCGGTCGCGCCCTTCGTGCTGACGAAGGCGATCGTGGGCGCGGGGCACAAGTACAGTGACGGCGCGTACGTCCTGGGCATGTATCCGGAAGGCGAAGGTGGCCCACCCGTAACGACGATCCGCTCGCACGCGACGTCGGGCGATTTCCGCTTTGAAACCATTGACGGACGGCAACGCGGCGCGGTGATCGGCGGAAAGCTCGCCGCGCGACTGGGGGTCTATCCGGGCATCGATTCCGTAACGCTCACGACGCTCGGCTCCGACATCAGCCCGGTGACCGGGCAACCTGTGCCGCGCGAACTCAAGCTCGAGGTGACCGGCGTGTTCGATACCGGCATGTTCGAGTATGACAATGCCTACATCTTTGTCTCGCTTCCGGTGGCGCAGGAGCTGTCGGGGATGGGGGATGATGTAACGGGACTGGAAGTGCGGACGACGAGCCGCGACGCCGCACGTCCTGCCGCATCCCGCCTGGCCACGGTGCTCGGCTATCCGTATCGCACGGAGGACTGGCAGGCGCAGAACAGCAATCTCTTCCAGGCGCTGAAACTCGAGAAGCTCGGCATGTCGTTCATCCTGCTGCTGATCATCCTCGTGGCGGCGTTCAACATCGTGGGCACGCTCACAATGGTGGTGGCTGACAAGACGAAGGAGATCGGCATTCTCCGCGCGATGGGGATGTCCGCCGCTTCCATCCGCCGCATCTTCATTATTCAGGGAACGTTGATCGGGGTCGTGGGCACGACGCTCGGCCTCGCCCTCGGATTGGGAACGGCAGTCGCGCTGGACGAGTATCAACTCATCAGGCTGGATCCGCAGATCTACTTCATCGATCATCTCCCCGTGGCGCGTGCACCGCTGGACATCCTGTTGACCGTGGTGGCCAGCCTGTTGATCGCCGCGGTCGCGACGGTCTACCCGGCGATCCAGGCCTCGCGACTCACGCCGGTGGAGGCGATGCGCGAGTGAGTGTCATCGAGGCCCGCGCGCTCACGAAGCACTACACCGGCGGTGACGGTGAACGCATCGACATTCTCGACGGCGTGGAGCTGCAGGTGGCGCGCGGCGAGATGGTGGCGATCGTGGGCGCGAGCGGCGCGGGGAAGAGTACGCTGCTTCATCTGCTCGGGGCACTGGATCGTCCGTCATCCGGAGACGTGGTCATCGACGGCCACGCGCTCTCCACCCTGGATGATGAAGCCACGTCGCGCCTGCGCAATCGCACGGTGGGATTCGTCTTTCAGTTTCACCACCTGCTGCGCGAATTCACGGCGATGGAAAACGTCATGATGCCGCTGCGCATTGGCGGGTTGGATGAACGTGCCGCTCGCGACCGCGCCACCGCGCTGCTCACGCGCGTTGGGCTGGGCGCGCGCATGACGCATCGTCCCTCCCAGATGTCCGGCGGGGAGCAGCAGCGCACCGCGGTCGCGCGGGCGCTGGCCGCGGAGCCTGCGGTGCTCCTGGCGGACGAACCCTCCGGGAACCTGGATCATCTGAACAGTGAGCGTCTGCACGAACTCCTGAGCTC
>JBBSVF010000160.1:0-6769 GCA_038233745.1 Gemmatimonadales bacterium | reverse complement strand
CCGAACGGCGTGATGCCGGCCAGACGCAGCAGTTCCACCGTTGCCGCATCCACATCCGAATCGGACTTCTTGCCGAGCATGCCGCCCAGCGCGGAGAGTTCCTGATCGGCGAGCAGCTCTGCGGGCGACATCGCGGCCACCTTCTCGAGCTCCTTCACCGCAGCCTTGTACTCCGCCTTGCGGCTGGCGCTGAGTTCCGCGTCGTCCGCCTGATGGAAGGCGATTTCGTTGCCGTTCGCCGTCGTCTCGCGCTCCACGATTTCACGCGCCGCAGCGGAGATGAAGTCGCGGATCCGGTTGAACACGTCGCGCGTGGCCGGCGAAACACCGCGGGCGCCCAGGTCGTTCAGCGTCGCGTCGTTCAGCAGCACCACCTTGCCGCTCTCGTTCGACTCCTTCACCACGTCGGCGAGAATCTCCTTCACATCCGAGTCGCTCACCACGAGCTTGGGTGTGCGCAGTTCCAGCGCATCGCGCACCCACGTGAGTCCGGCGATCTTGAGCAGCAGCCCGATTTCCTTCTCGTTCGCGCCCTGGAACACCGGCGTCTTCGCGTAGAAGCCGAGCAGCTTCGCGGCCCACCCGAGGTGGGTCTCGAGAATCTGTCCGACATTCATGCGCGACGGAACGCCGAGCGGGTTGAGAACGATGTCCACCGGCGTGCCGTCCGGCAGGAAGGGCATGTCCTCCTCGGGAACGATACGGGCCACGATACCTTTGTTGCCGTGGCGTCCGGCCATCTTGTCACCCACCGAGATCTTGCGCTTCTCGGCCAGGTACACCTTCACGAGCTGGATGACGCCCGGGGGCAGTTCATCCGGCTGCAGGATGCGGTCGATACGCTCTTCCGCCTTCTCCTCGAGCTTTGCCTTCTCGTCGTTGGCGGCGTCGATGATCGCGCGGACCTTCTCGTTCACCTGCTTGTCCGCCACGCGGAAGGTCTTCAGATCCAGCGTGGCGATCTTGAGGTTGCGCAGCATCTCGGCGGTGATCTTCGTGCCCGCCGGAATGGCTTCCTCCACTGTCCCGCTCTTGAGCGCCAACGAGATGGTCTGGCCCACGAGCAGCTCACCCAGCTCGTCGTCGCGAACATCGTTCACGCGGATCTTTTCCTCGCCTTCCAGGCGACGCACTTCACCGATGCGCTCGCCGCGGTCCTTCTCGACCACCTGATCCTCGATGCGCGAGAAGATCTTGACGTCGATGACGACGCCTTCCATTCCCGGTGGCACCTTGAGCGAGCTGTCCTTCACGTCCTTCGCCTTCTCGCCGAAGATGGCGGTGAGCAGCTTCTCCTCGGGGGAGAGCTCCGTCTCGCCCTTCGGGGTGATCTTGCCCACGAGGATGTCGCCCGGCTTCACATGCGCGCCGATGCGGACAATGCCACGCTCGTCGAGGTCCAGCAGCGCCTCTTCCGAGACGTTCGGGATCTCGCGCGTGATCTCCTCCTGCCCGCGCTTGGTATCCCGGACGTGCAGCTCCAGCTCCTGGATGTGGATCGACGAATAGACGTCGTCCTTCACCAGCCGCTCCGAGAGCACGATGGCATCCTCGAAGTTGTAGCCGAACCAGGGCATGAACGCCACGACCACGTTGGATCCGAGGGCAAGCTGCCCCATTTCCGTCGCGGCACCGTCGGCCAGCACGTCACCCGTTCTCACCTGCTGTCCGAGCTTCACGAGCGGACGCTGGTTGATGGCGGTGTCCTGATTGGTGCGCCAGTACTTCCGCAGACGATAGCGATCGTGCTGCGTGAGACGGGCCAGCACGCGTCCGTCCTCCGTGGCGCGGCGCAGTTCGTTCGGGCCGGCGTCCACGATGATCTCATCCGCGGTCACGCGGCTGACGATGCCGTCGCGACGCGCGATCACGACCGCGCCGGAATCCACGGCCACCTTCTCCTCGAGCCCGGTGCCCACGAAGGGCGTGCGGGGGTTGAGCAGGGGCACCGCCTGGCGCTGCATGTTCGAGCCCATGAGCGCGCGGTTGGCGTCATCGTGCTCGAGGAAGGGAATGAGCGCCGCAGCAATCGACACGAGCTGCTCTGGCGCGACGTCCATGTAATCGATCCGGTCAGGCGCCGTGAGCGGCACGTCACCCTGAAGCCGCGACAGGACCATTTCCTCGGCGAAGCTGCCGTCCTCGTTGAGGGCCGCGTTCGCCTGGGCGGTGACGGCGTTCTCCTCGCGGTTGGCATCGAGCCATTCGATCTCCTCAGTCACCTTGCCATCCTTCACCACGCGATACGGCGTCTCCACGAAACCGAGATCATTGACGCGGGCATAACAGGCGAGCGACGTGATGAGGCCGATGTTCGGGCCTTCCGGCGTCTCGATCGGACACATGCGACCGTACTGCGAGTAGTGCACATCTCTCACTTCGAAGCCGGCTCGCTCACGCGTGAGGCCACCAGGTCCGAGCGCCGACAGACGACGCTTGTGCGTCAGCTCGGCGAGGGGGTTGGTCTGATCCATGAACTGCGAGAGCTGCGACGATCCGAAGAACGCCTGAATGACCGCGCTCACCGTCCGCGCATTCACGAGATCATCCAGCGAGATCTTCTCGGGATCGGTGTTGATGGACATGCGCTCCTTGACCAGGCGCGCCATGCGCGAGAGGCCCACGGAGAACTGATTGGCGATGAGCTCGCCCACCGACCGGATGCGCCGGTTGCCCAGGTGATCGATGTCGTCCACATGCCCGCGGCCCTCGCTGAGCTCCACGAGATAGCGCACGATCTCCACGAAGTCCTCGCGCGTGAGCACGGTGAGATTCGCGGGGGTGTTCAGGCCGAGACGCTGATTGATCTTGTAGCGACCCACGCGGCCGAGATCGTAGCGCTTGGGGCTGAAGAACAGCCGCTCGAGCGCCTGCTTGGCCGTGAGGGTGTCGGGGGCATCGCCGGGCCGCAGCAGACCGTAGATCTGCTTGAGTGCCAGCTCCTCGCCCGTCTTCGAATCCACGGCGTATTCGCGCTGCTCGCCGTTCTCCTTCTTGTAGAAGCGCGCGGTGGGATCCTTCGCGAGCGTGTTCTTGATCATCACGCTCTCGGCACGCCCGCTCGCCACGAAGACCTTCACCTTGGTGATGTCGGCCTTGCGGATCTTCTTCATCATCGCGTCGGTGAGGAGCTGGCCGCACTCCGCGATCACCTCGCCATCGGCGGTCACGACATCCACGGCGATCTCGCGACGCTGCTCGCGCTCGCCGCGCTCCACCGCGTCCTGCTCGTCGCGCAAGTCTGCCGTCATGTACGACGCAAACACCTTCACGCCCTTCACGCCCTGGCGGCGGAGGCGGTTGTACACCTCCTCGCTCAGCTCGTCGCCTTCCTTCACGAGCAGGTCATTCTCGGCGCGCTCGCGCTCGGCCTTGAGCTTCTTGGTGCGCAGCTTCGGGGCGTCTTCCGGTGTCGCCTCGCCCGGCAGCTCGATGTCCTCGGCGATGATGGCACCCTGCCACTCGCGCATCTCGGCCCGGCTCTCGCGCTCCACGGTGAGGTCGAGTTCGCGAACCGCGAAGAAGAGCCGGAGGATATCCGAGTTCGACCCGTAGCCGAAGGCGCGGAGCAGCGCCGTGGCGGGGAACTTCTTCTTCTTGTCGATATGGACGTAGACGATGTCGTGGATGTCGACGGTGAACTCCACCCACGAGCCACGGAACGGAATGATGCGCGACGAGATCAGGCGCTGACCGTTCGGATGCGTGCTCTCCTCGAACACGACACCGGGCGACCGGTGCAGCTGGCTGACGATCACGCGTTCGGCGCCATTGATGACGAAGGTGCCGAGCGGCGTGAGGAGGGGGAGCTCGCCGAGATAGACTTCCTTCTCGATGATGTTCCGGGGGCGCTTGACGCCGTTGACCTCTTCGTTGATGACCAGCTGCAGCGTCGCCTTGAGGGGCGCCGAGTAGGTCATGTCGCGCTCGATGCACTCCTCGACCGTGTACTTCGGTTCGCCGAGGGTGTACCGGACGAATTCCAGCGAGAAGTTCTCGTGGACGTCAGTGATGGGGAACAGGTCCTTGAAGACCCGCTCGAGGCCGATGTCCTCGCGCTGCTGCGAGGCCGCGTCCAGTTGCAGCAGCGTCTCGAACGCGCGCGTCTGGATGTCCAGGAGATGGGGCATGCCCATTCCCTGATCGTCGAGCTTACCGAAGGAGATTTCGTTCATCAATTCAGACATGTCTCATCCCGCGAACAGGAAAAACGGCGCTGGCCCCGGCGCCGCTCGCGCAATCGCGCGGGGGCCGGGGCAGACCGTGCTGCTACATCAGTTGTGTTGCCGTGCAACGAGAGTGGTGCACGCATCTGCCAGGGTGAAGGTCAGGGGTGCGACGTGCGGCGTGGGTGGCGGCGGGTCGGATGACTCCGCCGCGACACGCGCCGGCGACGCTCCTTACTTCACTTCGACAGCGGCGCCCTGCTCTTCCAGCTTGGTCTTGAGCTGCGCGGCCTCGTCCTTCGACACACCGGCCTTCACGGCCTGCGGTGCGCCATCGACGAGATCCTTCGCTTCCTTCAGGCCCAGGCCGGTGATCTCGCGAACCACCTTGATGACCTGGATCTTCTTTGCGCCGGCATCCTTGAGCATCACCGTGAACTCGGTCTGCTCTTCGACGGCCGCCGCCGCACCTGCGCCACCGCCAGCCGGCGCAGCACCGCCCACCGGGGCAGCCGCGATGGTGACGTTGAACTTGCTCTTGAACGCTTCGATCAGGTCGGCGAGCTCGAATACCGTCTTGTTGCCGATTGCCTCGAGGATCTCGTCGTTGCTCATTGTGTCAGCCATTGTCGTTCTCTCCTGAAGTGTTCCCAGGGTATCCTGGGGCGTGTGAGTCAGGCGTACGCCTGGGAATTATGCGTTCTCTCGCTGAGTCTTCAGCGCTTCTACCGCACCAGCAAACATCGTCAACAGTCCATTCATCGAGCCGAGCATCGCGCTCAGCGGAGCCTGCAGGCCGGCACCGAGCTCGGCGAGCATCTGCTCGCGGGACGGCATCGCGGCAAGCCGCTTCACCTGGTCGGCGTCGATCGCGGCACCGTCGAACATGCCGCCCTTCACGGTGGGACGCTGATCGTTCGCCTTCGCGAAATCGGTCAGGATCTTCGCCGCGCCCACCGGATCGTTCGAGATGACCAGCCCCGTGGGACCCCGCAGCCGCTCGCCCACGAGTCCGGACTCGTTCACGGCGCGCAGCGCGAGGGTGTTCTTGATCACGACGTACTGCACTCCCGCCCGGCGAAGCTGGCGGCGCAGTTCGGTCATGCGCTTCACGTTCAGGCCTGTGAAGTCCGTATAGTAGAGCGCCGAGGCGCTTCCAATCTGTTCCTTCAGCTCGATGACGAGCTGCTCCTTTGCGGTTCTCTTCATGGCGCGTTACCGGTAGGGAGTGGTGTCCACGGCGACGCCGGGGCCCATCGTGCTGGACACCGAGACGTTGCGGACGTAGACGCCCTTGGCCGCACTCGGCTTCGAGCGGATGATCTGATCCATGAATGCCTGGAAGTTGTTCTGCAGCGCATCCACCGCGAACGAGACCTTGCCGAGGGGCACGTGCACATTGCCGCCCTTGTCGACGCGGAACTCGATCTTGCCGGCCTTCGTCTCCTTCACCGCCTGGCCCACGTTGAAGGTCACCGTGCCCGCCTTGGGGTTGGGCATGAGACCGCGCGGACCGAGCACACGACCCAGCTGGCCGAGCTGGCCCATCTGGTCGGGGGTCGCGATGAGGACGTCGAAATCCAGCCAGCCCTCCTTGATCTTGGCGAGGTACTCGACGCCGACGAAGTCCGCACCTGCGGCCTCCGCCTCACGCGCCTTGTCGCCCACCGCGATCACGAGGACGCGGACCGTGGAGCCCGTTCCCTCGGGCAGCACCACCGTGCCACGCACCACCTGATCGGCATGACGCGGATCGACGCCGAGGCGTACCACCGCTTCCACCGTCTCGTCGAACTTGGCGAAGGCGTTGCTCTTGACGATCTCGAGCGCATCCTTGGCCTGGTACGCCGTGTCGATGTCGCGGTTCTTCGCCGCGGCGTTGTACTTCTTGCCGAACTGTCTCATGAGTCCACGACCTCCACGCCCATCGAGCGCGCTGCGCCGGCCACCATGGCCATCGCACTCTCGACGGAGTCACAGTTGAGGTCAGGCATCTTGATCTCGGCGATCTTGCGGAGCTGTTCCTTTGTGAGCTTCCCGACCTTGTTGCGGTTCGGCTGACCCGAACCCTTCTCCAGCCCGATCTCCTTCTTCACCAGGATCGCCGCGGGGGGCGTCTTGAGGATGAAGGTGAAGGACTTGTCGGCGAAGATCGTGATCTCGACCGGAAGGATCGTATCCTGGCCCTGCGTGCGAGCGTTGAACTCCTTGCAGAAGGCCATGATGTTGATACCCTGCGGGCCGAGCGCCGTACCCACCGGAGGGGCCGGATTGGCCTTTCCCGCGGGGATCTGGAGCTTTACGAAACCCGTGACTTTCTTTGCCATGTCTCTCCTCTACGTTTGCCCGCCGAAGCGGGTCGAACTGCCACTGTTGTCTTAACGTCGCCGTGGTGTGCGACGGAGTGCCGTACTGCGCCTCGCGACCTTGTCGTCCTGAGCATCGCCACCTTGTCGTCCTGAGCATCGCGAAGGACCTGCTGTTTGTTCCGGCGAACTGCAGATCCTTCGCTGCGCTCAGGATGACAACCACTGCAGATCCGTCGTTTCACTCAGGATGACAACCACTGCAGATCCGTCGTTTCACTCAGGATGACAACCACT
>JBBSVF010000159.1:0-6810 GCA_038233745.1 Gemmatimonadales bacterium | reverse complement strand
GGAGACCGCAGCCGCAGATGTCTCTCGCGGCCATATACCCAATCGGCCGAGCTTCGCGCCGATGCTCATGTACGTACCTGTTCAGATAGGTTTGCGCGCTCGCCCGATCTCCACGATAGACCATCTGACAGACGATGGCTGCGAGTTCATCGTCTTGGCGTCCGAAGTCTCTTGTGAGTTCATGCCACTCGCGCAGTTCTTCGTAAGCGTCCCGCGCGAGAGGACGCGCATGACTGCTTTCGTATCGTGACCGAAGAGAAAGCGTGTGCATTTGAAAGCGACGTGAGGCAGATTCTGTCATGAGCCCTTCCATCATACCTATGGAGTTCGCGGCTGTCTCCTCCCTGTTATGTAGTAGGGCGTCGTGGAAGCAGGCGGCAATGAGCGGTAGCGAGTACTCGTCGTGCGGATCATCCGCGACCAAATGAAGCGCCTTTTTCAGCCATAGTCTGGCCGTGCTACGTTCGCCGAAGTCGAGATCCTGGTCTGCGATGGCTGCAGCACTTTTGCATGCCATTGTGAAGTTGTGTTCGGAAAGGGAATGATTATATAGGTCGATCATCGTCTGACGCCCCTTTCGTCCACTTGTCACGATGTGAAGGCAGAATGCTGCGTTCAGCACAACGCGCGATAGCCCCTCTGGCCTTGCCGGCGCCTCCCACCTTCGCAGTACCTCCAGTGCCGCGTTCTCTGCGCGTGAGCGATCGCCAAATGACGCGTGGAATATTATCTCGATGTTTAGCGTCTCGGGCGTTAAGCTGCCTAGATCGGCATCGATATTACCCTCGCGAATGTATAACTCTTTAGCGAGCTGGCAGTCGAAGATGGTATCGGCTATCGCGAGAACTGAGCAAACGGCGGCGTAGTGACGGCGGCGATCGAGATTCGCGTCTACGGCGAAGCGTTTGAGAGTGGCGAGATGGTCTGCTCTAGTCACTCCTAAGGCAATCTTCGCATCGAGATCATCATATAGAAGCGCGCTGCGCTTTATGTCTGTGAGGGGGTGCTGCAGGTTAAGGCGTGCGTCGATATGCTTCGTTACTCTCGCACGATGACCAGCGGCTCTCGAAACATCTATGGCAGCATCAAGCACGGCGGCGCGCGAGGCAGTGTTCAGTGGTTCGCCTAACAAGTGCTCGATCTGTGCATCGCACTCCGTAAGCTCCCCCATTGACATCGCGTCGTGCCAACGCCTGATCAGAAGATCAGTCGCATGGCCAATGTGGCCGGCACGAAACCAGTGATACGCGCTGGACGTGGCAGCGACTCCCTTCGCGGTACCATCCTCCCCCTCCAGCACCTGCGCGCACAGCGTATGCATCGTCACCAGCATCGTCTCCGGCGTCCTCCTCAGCGCCCGCTCCCGAATCACAGCACTCGACGGCACCAGAAACTCACCCGCCTGCTTCACCAGCGCCGACGCCGTCAACGCCTCGATCGCATCCAGCATCTCGCTCGTCGGCAAGCCACACACCTTCGTCAGCAGATCGGGCGTACACTGCTCCCCAATCACGCAGCACGCCGACAGCAGCCGCATGCTGAGCCGATCCAGTCGTCCCAAGGCACGATCCACCAACACCACCAGATCGTTCGGCGCATCGGCAACTCCAGGATTGAGCACGATCTCGTGCGCCAGCAGTCCCAGCACTGCCGGACTGCCCCCTGACATCGCCACGCACCACTCCGCCCGCGCCTGGGCCGCAACCTGCGCACCGAGATGCAGCCGCGCGAGCTTCAGCGCCGGCCCATCGGCCAGCGGCGCCAGCGTATGCTCACCGCCCCGTACTTGGCGAATTGCGGGTCGTGCCTCTGCATACTCCGCCGCGATCACGACATGCAACGGCAGCTTCGGCGCTGAATCCACGATGTACTGCAATACGGTCAGCGACGCGTCGTCGATACCTCGGCTGTCGTCGAGGATAAGCAGCACCGGTCGCTCATGGCACACGGCGTCGAACAGATCGGCGACGGCCCGGGTGATCGCAGAGGTGCGCATAGCGACATCCTCCGGCGTTCCCACTTCACCGGGCACTTGAACGCCAGGGGTGTTGAGCAACAGTCCAATATACGGCCGGTGCTCCGGCGCCATCCCCAATGCGCCTGGGCACGCCTGCAGCACCTGCAGCAACTCAGCGAACAGTGCATACGGCCTGAACGACTCCCGTGACGTCCGGGAATGCATGATCACACTCCCGCTCCCCTCCAGCGCGATCTTCACCCGCAGCCCCTCGCACACCCGGCTCTTGCCGATGCCGGTGGCCCCACGCAACACAGTGATAGTGGAGACGCCCCCGCGCGCCCGCTGCCACTCCCGCGAGAGCGACGCCAGGATCTCCTCGCGGCCGAGCAGCGGCACATCGTCGATGCCGTATGCGTCACGCACCTGTGAATAGACGCGTCGCCGCAGGGCCATCGCCGGAATCACGGCATCGCGATCCAGACGCGCGAAATCCTCCTCATACCTCGTCAGCGTACTCAACGCTCGCTGCTTTGACCCGCTCAATGCATGAGACTCCGCCACGGCCAGCGTCGCCGTCTCATTGGCGGGATCGAGCACCAGCAGCGCGGCGGCAGTCTCCCGAACGAGCTCCCAATCGCCACGATGCCGCAAATCATCCACAGCCCGCACGAGCGCCGCACGGAGCTTCGCATGCTGCGCATCGCGAAAGGCGTCGACCCACTCGGTATAGGCGTCCGTCAACCGCGGCGCATAGTCGGGCAGCACCACAAGCGCTCGTGCGCCGCCGCCGCGCACGAAATCACGTTCGGTTATCGTGGCATCCACCGCACTCCATACGCGCGGTGCCGGCAGCAGGATGCCATGCCGGCCCTCCTCGATGGGATACCCAAGACCGCGCGCCCGATAGAGCAGTTGTCGCAGATTGTGCAACCGGGACTTCGCGTCCACCGGTCCGGCGAAGAGCAGCGCCGCCAGATGATCGCGCTGGAGCCCCGAGCCGGCCTGCGCCGCCAGCATCAGGATCAGCGCAAACAAATGCTGAGACCGGGGGCCCAGCTCGCCGCCCACGCCCGCAATCAGCGACTGCCCAACGATCTCCAGGCGTACCACGCCGTCGTCCACCGTGCCACGAGCCTGCACTGCCTGGGGTTCCATGCGTCACACACTCCGGCCAGAGCGTCACACGAGCGTCACGTGGCCCAATCTACGAGTGTGACGCTCCGCCGGTGAGGCCGCCTCACTCACGCCGAGAACGCGGCCTACCCCCGCATCACATCCGCCACCGTCACCCCCTCCGCCTCCGCCTGGAAATTCAGCACCACCCGATGCCCCAGCACCGGCATCATCATCGAATCGACATCCTCCAGATCGGGCATCGCCCGCCCATCCATCGCCGCCCGCGCCTTCGCCCCCAGGATCAGGTACTGCGACGCCCGCGGCCCCGCCCCCCAGCTCACATACTTCTGCACCATCGGCGTCGATTCGGCCGTCCCTGGGCGTGTCGACCTCGCGAGGCGCACGGCGTGGCTCACAATGCTCGGCGGAGCCGGCAGCCGGCGCCCGAGATGCAGCAGCGCGCTGAGCTGTCCCGCATTCAGCACGGGTGTCACGGTTGTGGCGACATCAGAGGTGGTCTCCGTCACGATACGCTCCTCTTCCTCACGCGAGGGATACCCGACGGTGAGCTGTACCATGAACCGGTCGAGCTGCGCCTCCGGCAGGGGATAGGTGCCCTCCTGCTCGATGGGATTCTGCGTCGCCAGCACGAAGAAGGGCTCGGGCAGCGCATGCGTGGTGCCCGCCGTGGTGACCTCATGCTCCTGCATTGCCTGCAGCAGGGCGGCCTGCGTCTTCGGTGGCGCACGGTTGATCTCGTCCGCGAGCACGATGTTTCCGAACACCGGACCTTCCACGAACTTGAACGAGCGACGCCCTGTCGCGTGCTCCTCCTCCAGGATCTCGGTGCCGGTAATGTCGCTCGGCATCAGATCCGGCGTGAATTGCACCCGGGAAAACTGCAGGTCGAGCGCTTCTGCGACAGTCTGCACCAGCAGAGTCTTCGCCAGGCCAGGCACGCCGACGAGCAGCGCATGTCCCCCCGCCAGCATCGCCGCCACGAGGTTGTCCACCACATCGCGCTGCCCGATGATGCGGCGCGCAATCTGGGCATTGAGCGCCACGCGTGCGCTCGCGAGCTGCTCGAGGAGTTCCAGGTCGCCCGGTTCGGCGGAAGCAGTCACGGTGTGTCGGTGGGGGCGGAGTACGGCATGCGGACGGAGATGATACGTTAGCCGCGCACGCATCGCTGGGCGAGCGAGCTGCCGCCGTCGGCTCGCCCGACCGTCAGCGTCGCGGAGGCAACTGGTTCAGTGCACCATCTCCTGGATCTTCGGCTCCATGTCGGGAGTGACGACAGCCTCACGGGGGGTGAGCCGGACGTCGCCGCGCCGTCCATTCCGGTCGATATCCGCGATCAGCAACTTCATCTCGCGGATCTCGCGGACCTGCGAGGCGATGATCTCGTCGGCCAGCTTGCGCACCCTCGGATCGCGGATGTCCGCCTTGCGGGAGTTGTTGATGGCGATCGAGTGATGGGGGATCATCGACGTCATGTACCGCGTATCCTCGATCAGGGTCTGGTTGCGGTTCACCGCCAGCAGGATGACGCCGAGCAGCGCGGCGCCGGCGAGGATGGCGATCTTCACCCCCTTGCCCTTGTACATGGACCACATGAAGGCGAGCATCACCACCGTCATCACCGCACCCATCACGAGCGACGCGATGAAGCGATTCATGGCGAACATCAGGTGATCCGATTCATACACGAGCTGGTACATCAGGAAGAACATGATGAACGTCGAGGTGGCGATCATCGCGGCGAACTTCCCGTAGGAGCCGTGCATCATGGGCTTGCCACCCGG
The DNA here is from genome assembly GCA_038233745.1 of Gemmatimonadales bacterium. Classification (GTDB taxonomy): domain Bacteria; phylum Gemmatimonadota; class Gemmatimonadetes; order Gemmatimonadales; family Gemmatimonadaceae; genus AG11. The sequence goes on along the minus strand of JBBSVF010000159.1, from coordinate 1,929 downwards.
TGGCTGGCGATCGGGGATCGGCCGGTCGTGATGCGAAATTGCCGGTGCTGCCTGTGGATCTATGGGTGTCATGAGGTGTGCTCCGTCGAAGTGTGCAAAGGTCGCGATGCGATAGCGGAAGGCGCGCGCGCCTTCCCCCGGCAGCCGGTGACGCACTGCCAGCGCTGGGCACAGGGGCTCGATCAGGCGCACCACGGGGCAGAACCCGTGCCGACGCGGCTCGGCGTTCGCGGAGTCACGACACGGTGGCGCAACAACACAAGGCGAGGCGACGCGCTGTCGTCTCGCCTCGTGTCGTGGCTGATGCTTGGACTCAACCGTGCTCTACCGCTGGTCAATAAGGCGAGCGACGCCTGCACGGCGGATGACGCATTCATTGCCGTCACGCGACCTCGATACGCTGACGGCTGTGGCGCGCCTCTAATCCAATCGCGACGCGATTTCTCCCTCGCTGCAGGATCGCGTGTTATCGCCGAGTGCGATCGCTGAAAGCACCGTCGCGCAATGCTGTGCGCGGATGGGGGATCGTCGACACAGGGGGCAATGCTGTATGCATTCTCGCTTACACCGGGGACAGAACACTGCAGATCCCTCGCTGCGCTCAGGATGACTGCAGAAGCAGGACTTTCCAGTCGAGCGCGCTTCGTTTGTGACGCGAGGCACTGATCTTGAATGGAGTACTACCGGAAAACCGCCGGTAACACAGCGCGCATCACACACGCCGACGGCTTCACCCGGCGACCGTCTGGAGTGCAGCACGACGACGGTCGCATCCACTTCTCATTCCTCATCAAGGAGATACCCCGTGGCTGAAATCGACATTCAGAAAAAGCAGAGCTCCAACTGGCTCCCGTGGGTGATCGGGCTGGTCGTCCTGGCGCTGCTCGCCTGGTGGCTCATCGGGGCGAACTCGCGCAAGACAACCACGACCGAAACCGACGTCGTCGCGCAACCGGTGGCCGTCGCAGAGCCCGGCGCCGTGCCGGTGACGACCAACACCGGGATGATCACCGATCTTGGCACCCTCACCGCCGCGACGGCCGTGGGCGACCTCGCCGGACGACAGGTGATGCTCTCGAGCGTGCAGGTCGTGAAGGCCGTGAGCGACAAGGCATTCTGGGCAGGCACCGGAAGCGCGCCCAGCGGCAACATTTTCGTGGTGCGGGGAAATCAGAACGCGTCGTATACCGCACCGGATGGCGCGGTGACTGCCGGCAAGCGTGCGATGATCTTCGGCACGGTGCAGGCGATGCCGTCGGATCTCACGCAGCAGTCGACCGAGTGGAATCTCGCGTCGACCGACAAGGACGTGCTGGCGAAGAAGCCGCTCTACGTCATGGCCGACTCGGTGCGCATCGTTCCCTGATCGCGCTCCACATAACGCGCCATTCACGGACATTTCTCTCTCACGAGGTATCACAATGCTGAACGACATGAATCGCGACGACATTCGCACCGCAGGCACCCTGGCCCGCCTCGACGATCTCGATGACTACGAGATCGCCGACGGCGAGCCGGACATCCGCGGCTGGACTGTGAAGACCGCCGACGGCCAGGAGATCGGCAAGGTGGACAACCTGATCGCCGACCCTGCCGCGCGCGCGGTGCGCTATCTCGAGGTGAAGGTGAAGCACGACCTGCTCGGCACCACGGAGGACGAGCACGTGCTCGTGCCGATCGGCGCCGCCCGGTTGAACGACGATGATGACGTGGTCACCGTGACCCGCATGCCGGCCGTCGGCATTCGCGGTGTCCCGCGCTTCGGTCGCGCAGCGCTCACGGCCGAGAACAATCGCAGCCTCACCGAATGCTATTACGGAAAGAATGCAACGCCTGAGAAGCAGGAGGACGCGAAGTTCTTCGGCGCTCGGCGCACGGGCCGTGAGGATGCGAGCTACCTCACACGCGGGTGATGGGGGAAGAGGTCGT
>JBBSVF010000158.1:0-6816 GCA_038233745.1 Gemmatimonadales bacterium | reverse complement strand
TTCTCCAGTATCAGCGCCGGCGGCTACGGCGCCGGCCACTCCTGTGGTCTCACCGCGCCGGGTGCCGCCTATTGCTGGGGTAACAACATTTACGGACAGATTGGCGATGGGACGTCAACCGACCGCTTAATGCCGGCAGCCGTCACTGGGAGCATCGTCTTCAAGCCCTGATCGTTGGCGTCTCGGGTCGAGTAAGGAGGACCGCCGTACCCTTTTCGGTGCTCCTTGTCATTTTCTGTCACGAACTTTCGTAAACCGCGGCGCCGGCATCACTCCGTTCCGTCGCCGGCGAGCTCTGGCGTGAATAGCAGTCCCCTGCGTGGGTCGGCCGCTTCATGAAACGCCATGGTGCGCGAGCTCAATCCTACCGGACTCGCGCTCCCGGCCCAAGCCGTCCTTGCATGGCGGCCTGACCGGTCGCCCGCCCGCCTCCCCCGGCATCGCCTGTTTCGCGGAGAGCACCGACAGGCGTCCGCCGACGCGTTCGAATGGGGCCGACGCGGCAAGAGTATCATGAGAGGTACGGGGCGCAGGCTTGGGGAAAGAAGATTCCCGTACAGCGACCCGATAGCCGCATGGCGCTATCGTCGGGTTAACTTTACGGAGGAGCTGACTCTGGCCCACCACCGCGGAGGACAACGCCGGCTGATTGGAATGGTATACCATTTGGAGTGTTAGTAAAACTGGCAGACTGAGCTTGACGTTAGTCAGGCAGTTGCCGGTTCGAGCCCCGTCGCCCTGAGCCGCAGGCAAAGTGCCTGCAGGTGCAGATTCCCCGTGCCGCCGCACTCCAGTCGGGTACGGCTCACAACGACACGCACGGCACCCCCACCGAAAATTCGCTAGACTCCCGAACCCCTTCCCCCCTCCCCGGGTTCGTACGGAAGGTCCACTCTGCTCCGATATCTGCGCCCCTACTGGCGCCTCGCCGCCCTGGCCCTGCTCCTCGCGGCGGTCAACCAGGTCTTCTCCCTCCTGGATCCGGCGATCCTCCAGCACATCGTCGACGACTACGCCACCAAGCGCGACGCGTACACCCGCACACAGTTCATCCACGGCGTGCTCAAATTGCTCGGCATGGCGGTGGGTGTGGCATTCATCAGCCGCATCGCGAAGAACTTCCAGGACTACTTCGTGAATGTCGTGGTGCAGCGCGTGGGCGCCGATCTGTACTCCGATGGAATCCGGCACTCGCTCGCGCTCCCCTTCCAGACCTTCGAGGATCAGCGCAGCGGCGAGACCCTTGGCAAGCTGCAGAAGGTGCGCACCGACACGGAGAAGTTCATCAACCAGTTCGTGAACTTCGTGTTCACCACGCTGGTGGGAATCATCTTCGTGATGGTGTACGCGTGGCGCATCCACTGGGCCATCGCTCCCGCCTTCCTGCTCACCGTCCCGGTGCTCGCCCTCATCAGCTCGGCGCTCAGCAAGCGGGTGAAGACCATCCAGAAGGTGATCGTGAAGGAGACGACATCGCTGGCGGGGGCCACCACGGAATCGCTGCGCAACATCGAGCTCGTGAAGAGTCTGGGGCTGGCGAAGCAGGAGGAGCTGCGGCTCAACTCCACCACCGACAAGATCCTGCAACTGGAACTGAAGAAGGTGCGGTACATCCGCAGCATCAGCTTCGTGCAGGGCACGGCAGTGAACCTGCTGCGCACGAGCATCCTGTTCCTGATGCTCTTCCTGATCTTCCAGCACCGCATGAGCGTGGGGCAGTACTTCTCGCTGCTGATCTACAGCTTCTTCATCTTCGGGCCCATGCAGGAGCTGGGCAACGTGGTGAACACCTTCCGCGAGACGGAGGCCTCGCTCGAGAGCTTCGACGCGATCTTCAGCATCCCCATCGATCCCAAGCCGGCCAATCCCGTGCCTCTCGGGGTGCTGGACGAACTGTCGTTCGAGGATGTGAGCTTCACGCACGCCAGCGCGTCGCAACCGGCACTGGCCGGTGTGACCTTCAGTGTGCGACGCGGGGAGACAGTGGCGTTCGTGGGGCCCTCCGGTTCGGGCAAGACGACGCTGGTGAAGCTGCTCGTGGGGCTGTACCGGGCGGGCATGGGGCGCATTCTCTACAATGGGATCTCAAACGAGCAGATCGACCTCGACGCCTTCCGCGAGCGCATCGGCTTCGTGACGCAGGACGCGCAGTTGTTCAGCGGCACCATTCGCGAGAACCTGCTCTTCGTGCGCCCCGGCGCGAGCGACGACCAATGTCTCGACGTGCTGCGCCGCTCGGCAGCCACCTCGCTGTTGAGCCGAGCGGACAAGGGGCTCGACACGGTGATCGGTGAGGGCGGGATGAAGATCTCGGGGGGCGAGAAACAGCGTCTCTCGATCGCGAGGGCGCTGCTGCGCGATCCGCAGCTCCTGGTGTTCGACGAGGCCACCAGCGCGCTCGACTCGCTTACCGAAGAGGAGATCAGTCGCACGATGCGCGATGTGGCGAGCGACGCGGATGTCATCACCGTGCTCATCGCGCACCGGCTGAGCACCGTGATGCACGCGGATCGCATCTTCGTGCTGGAGCGCGGGCGCGTGATCGAGGAAGGCCGGCACGATGAACTTCTCGACCGAAAGGGACTATACTACGCGATGTGGCGCCAGCAGGTGGGCGAGCGCAGGACCGTTCCGCCGGCGACATCGCCGGGAGCAGCGGGAGCTCCGCAGCTGGTGGCCATGCGCTGAGCTGGGAACCGAGCGCACGGAGGTCATCCTGAGCGCAGCGAAGGATCTGCAGTTGCAGTTGCAGTTACAGTTCCAGTTCCAGCTCCACGCCCCTTCGCCTGCGGCTCACGACGACGCATACGTATGAGTTGTTCGCACCAAGCTGTTACCGCTCGAAGATGAAGTGGCATGTGACTCGCCATCCCGTCTCTCACATGAATGACACACACATCGCCCGCGACGATGCGGGCATGTTGACCGACAGAGACGCCCGCTCACTCGCTGGCGCGTCTCACCTGCTGTATCGCTGGCATTGGCGCTGGACACTCGCGCTGCTCCTGGTGGTCGTGCAGTCGCTGCTGCTGCGGTGGCAGCCGTCCCCCCTCGGCAATGCGACCGCGGTGCGCGCGCTGGGCGGAGTCACGCTCGCGTACCTGCTGCTCACCACACTCGTGCATCGCCGCATCGCCGCCGCGCACAGGGCATCGTCCCTCACGGTGTCCACGGTGTTCGCGCTCGACGTGCTGTTCATCTTCGCCGGCACCGTGCTCACTACCGGACCCGCACACTACGACCGCGCCCTCTACGGGCTGGTGGTAATGACACATGTGGCCAACTTCGGCTTCGGCACCCGGCAATCGTCGCGTGTCGTCACCCTCGGCGTCATCTGCTTCGCGGGGATGCTCGCGTATGCGCAGATCGCCGGCCTGCCCCTGGAGCTGGGCGGCGAACTCTGGTCACTGCTGATCTGCGTGACGGTGCTGGCCTTCATCATCGCGCAGGCGCGGAGCGTTCGACGCCGGCTTCGCACGATCGTCACACTGTTCGGGAGCGCGGAAGGCGGAGAGTTCTCCAGCGCATACGACGAGCAGGCGGACCGCCGCCCCGATGCGATCACCCGCGTGGGGCGCGCCTACAACCAGGTGCGCGAACAGCTCTCCAACATGGTGATGACCGATCCGCTCACGGGGTGTCTCAACCGGCGCGGCTTCGATCAGGCACTGGATCGCGAGGTGGCGCGCTCCGCGCGGGCGCGCGCATCGTTCGCGCTGCTCGCCCTGGATCTCGACTGCTTCAAGGAGATCAACGACAGCCACGGTCACCTCGTGGGCGACGCCGTGCTCCGCGGGGTGGGCGCTGCGCTGACGAGCGGCGGTCGCGCCGGCGATCTGGTGGCGCGAATCGGCGGCGACGAGTTCGCGATCCTGCTCGCAGAAACCAACGCGGAGGGCGCGCACCTCTTCGCGAACCGTCTCTGTGAGAAACTGCGCACCCTGCAGTTCATCGGCGACGCGAGCGTCGTGAAGGTCACCGTGAGCGTCGGAGTCGCGGCGGGCTCACCGCGCGGCATCCCGAACTTCGCAGCGCAGCTCTGGGCCCGCGCCGACGCCGCGCTGTATCACGCCAAGCGCGGCGGACGCAACTGCGTGCATCTGGACATCACCGAGCCGCTCGAGGCCCCGCCGTCAAGCCAGCAGATCGCCGATCACCCGACCGGCTGACGCGAGACACCGCGCCAGTGCCGCTGGTGTGTGATCGCCCATGTGCCCCACGCGGAAGGTGGTCTCCTTGTTCTTGCCATAACCGCTGCCCAGCACGAAGCCGCGCTCCTTGAGCGCCGCGAGCATCGTGCCCGAGGGGAGCGACGCAGGCAGCGTGACGCTGGTGACGGTGGGCGAGCGATGCCCCTCCTGCGCCAGCACGCCAAACGCGTCGCCATTCTGCTCCGCCAACTGTGCCACCCAGGCATACGTCATCTCCGCCATCTCGCGATGCCGCGCCCAGCGTACGGGCATGGTCTCCACCGCAATGGCGGGGAGCTGCACATCGGCGGCGTAGAAGAGCGACGTCGACGGCGTATTGGGAGTCTGGTTTTTCGCGGCGTATGCGTCGAACTCCACGAGATCGAAGTACAGTCCACGCCCGCCCACAGCACGCGCACTTTCGATGAACGCCGGCGTGGCCACGCTGAACGCCAGACCCGGCGGCAGCGCCAGCGCCTTCTGCGATCCGGTGAGCGCATAATCCAGCTCCCACTCGTCAAACCTCAGCTCGGCGCCACCCACACCCGTCACCGAGTCCACCAGACACACCGCGCCATGCTCGTGCGCGAGGCGCGAAATCGCACGCACGTCGGTGAGTGCGCCGGTGCTGGTCTCGGAATGCACAACGGTCACCGCCGCGTAGCGCGTGCCTGACAACCGGGCATTCACGTCGTCCGGATCGGCAACACGACCCCACTCCACATCAAGCACGTCCACGTCGCGCCCGCACGCCGCCGCAATCGCGGCGAACCTCGCTGAGAAAGCGCCATTCACGATGCAGAGCATGCGGCCCTCGGGGGCGCATCGCACACCAGCTTCCATCAGCCCGGTGGCCGACGAACTGCTCACGTACACAGGCCGCGCGGTGAGGAAGATGTCTCGCAGCGGTGCCTGCAGCCGCGCGTAGAGATCCTCGAATGCCGCGCCGCGGTGCGGGATCATCGGCTGACGCATGGCGTCGAGCACGGGTTGCCGCACTTCGGTAGGGCCGGGAAAGAAGAACGTTCCCTGATCGAGCAGAGTGGTCATGGAATGATGAGCGCCAGAAGCGCCGTGAGAGAATCCACAGTGAGGTCAGCATCGCGCACAACGGCCTCGCGACGCACGATGCCGGTGAACGCAGCAAAGGCATCCACCGCGGGGCGCATCGCAAGATCCGTGGAGCCGTCGCCCACCGCGAGAATCCGCCGCGGCAATCCGAGCGATTCCACGACGGCGCGCTTGCCGGTGGCCGTGGTGAGGGGAGACGCTTCGTCGAACCCGTCGTACTGTCCATTGCGTCCGAAGTGCACACTCACCGCGTGCACATCATGTGGCGCAATGCCGATCATGCCTGCCAGGGGCATGATGGCCTCGCGCAATCCGCCACTCACGAGCACCACGCGACGCCCTGCGGCATGCAGCACCGAGATCACCTCCGGCGCATCGGCTGCACAGCTCTCGCGATACGCCTCCGCCAGCGCATCGATGTCCTCGCGACGAGGCGCAGTGAGTGCCAGGCGGCGTCCGTACACACTCTCCAGCGCGATCTCCCCGCGCATCGCGCGATCGGTGAGTGCTGCCACCTCTCGGCCGACACCCTCATCACAGCGCGCCGCGAGCCAGTCGATGCCCTCCAGATCGCACAGCGTGGAATCCACGTCGAGCACGAGGCTCGCAAAGCCCTCGCCACTCATAGCACGTTGCCCGGCGCGAGGATGCCTCGCGGATCGAGCTCCCGCTTCACCGCCTCCATGCCGCGCACCTGCAGCGGCGACATCTGCAACGTGAGCCACTTCCGCTTGAGCTTCCCGATGCCGTGCTCCGCGGCCACGGTGCCACCCAGCGCAATCACCTCGCGCAGCGTGGCCCCAACCACCGCATCGATCCGTGCGAGTTCATCGGCATCCTGTGCGATGAAGTTCTGGTGCGGATGCCCATTCCCCGCGTGTCCATAGATCACGGACTGCGAAATTCCCGCGTCGTCCGCAAGACGCCGGGCGGTAGCGATGGCCTGGGCCAGGCGCGGATACGGCACCGCCCAGTCAGTCGAAACCTTCCGCCCCCCGTGAGCGCGCCGCTGCGAGCCGCGCTCGTTCATGTGCGCAGGCACCGCATGCCGCAGGCGCCGCGCATCCCGCAGCGCACTGTCGCCCTCGTACACGCGCACGTCGTCGATCACCGCCGAGTGCCGCTCGCCGAGCGCGAGCCACTCGTCCAGCGCAGGTTCGTGGACCGGTGGCGGAACCTCCTCCACGTACACGAGTGCTCCGGCCCCCGCCGCCCACTGAGTCTGTTCACCAGCCTCGCGCGCAATCCCGAGCGCGAGATCGTCGAAGTACTCCAGGCAGCGCGGGTGAACATCACTGCTCTCGCGCGCGGCCACGATGAACTGCAGCGCATCGCGCTCGGTGGCAAAGGGAATCGCGAGCCCCACCACATCCTCGGGCAGCGGCAACAGCCCGAGCTCCGCCTCCAGCACCACGCCGAGCGTCCCCTCGCTGCCCACGAACCAGTCCACCGGATCGTGAGCCATCGCATAGCCTACAGTGTTCTTCTCCAGCGCCGTGCGCCGCATCTCCACGATCGAGCCATCGGCGAGCGCCACCTTGAGCGCGCGCACATG
>JBBSVF010000157.1:0-6915 GCA_038233745.1 Gemmatimonadales bacterium | reverse complement strand
ATGCGCGTAAATGGGAACGTTCCAGGCGCGTGCGAGCTCAAGGGCGTTGCCGGCGTGATCGAAGTGACCGTGGGTGAGGATGATCGCCTCGGGACGGCTGTTCGGCCCGTAGCGCCACGCGGCGTGCTGCATCACGCGGCCGGCGGCATGCGGCAGCCCGCTGTCCACCAGCACCCACGGCTCGCCGCGGGCCCCCACGAAGTACAGGTTGACGAAGACTACATACAACCGGCCGACGTCGGACGCGTCGTCCATGGTGAAGCCAGCGTCGCCGTGGATGGGCTGGTCATGGGTGGTGGACATGCTGGCTCCTGGGTGATCACTCGGTGCAGTGGCTGACAGTCTGGACTGCCGGCGCTCATGAGGCGTGAGACGTTGATGGGCATATGATGCGCCATTGGTCACGGCGGCATCCCATGGCCGCGGCCGGCGGGGGCGACGCGGACTGCGCCGTCCCGGATGCGATGGCCGGCGTTGGCAAACCCCTGCGCGGGTCCGGGAAATGCGGGCGGAAGGCCCTGTGGCTGCGGTTGCGGCGCGAGAGTTCGCAGTTTCAGTCAGGAAGTGAGCGCCGGGCGTCGACGTTACATACGTTACGACGCGTGGTCCGAGTACGAAAATCGTGTTCAACAGGGCACGCGAGTGCCTGTTCACGTTGCGTGCTGGCCTCATCCCGGCGCGCTGACATCCCCCGCCGCGCCATCAGGCGAGTGATGCCGTCCCTCACACCCGACGCCGCGCATGCTGCACTCCGCCACGTTCACACTGCCTGCGCACCACGACGCCCTCCCTGTGGAACGGCGCACGAAGGCACGCGTGCTCGTCGTGGACGATACGGAGGCGCAGCGGTACGCCGTGGTGCGCGCGCTGCGCAACGAAGAATTCGAAGTGCTGGAGGCGCGGTCGGGTGCAGAGGCACTGAAGCTCGCCGCGGCTACCACGCTCGACGCGGTGGTCCTCGATGTGAACCTGCCTGATCTCGACGGCTTCGAGGTCTGCCGCCGGTTGAAGGATGCATCGTCGGTCATGCTCCCGGTAATGCACCTGTCGTCGACCAGCACCTCGGCCAGCGCGCGCGCACAAGGGCTCGACGCCGGCGCCGACGGATACCTCACGCATCCGTTCGAACCCGATGTGCTGCGGGCCGCCGTCAGCTCCCTTGTTCGCCTCAAGCGCCAGGAAGCCGCGCGGCTCGTGCAGGTCGCCGCCACGTCTCTCCTTCAGGAGGCCCTGGACGCCCTGGCCGATCAGATCGCCCTCATCGGACCCGCGGGTGAGCTGATCGCGGTGAATGCAGCCTGGACCGACTTCGGCGCCGCCAATGGATTCGAAGACTCGGAAGCGGGCATCGGCGAGAACTATCTCGAAGCGCGCGCGCGCGCGACAGGCGGTGACTCCGCGGGCGCGTCCGAGGTGGATGCAGGACTACGCCGGGTGCTCAGCGGGGAAGTCGATCACTTCGAGACAGAATACGAGTGCCACGCGCCGGACGAACAACGCTGGTTCCGCATGTCCGCCCGGCGCGTGCGCCGCCCTGGGCCCGTGGCAGCGATCGTGACGCACACCAACACCACGCCCGAACACGAACGACAACAGAGCGAAGCACGCTTCCGGCGCTTCGTCGAAGCGAGCCATGACGGGGTGCTCGCGTTCGATCCGGTGGGGCGCATCACCTATGCGAATCCGCGTATCGAGTCGATGCTCGGCTACGGCCCGGGCGCACTGATCGATCGGCTGTTGTTCGAGCTCCTCGAGCCCGCGCCTGCCCTCGAAGCGCGCACACGATTCGCCCGGCTGTGGCGCGGCGCCTCTCATGCCGCCGAGATGGAACTGCGAACCTCCACAGGTGAATCCATCGATGTCTCCTCCGCGGAAAGCCCCATCCGCGATGAACACGGCGAGGTCGTTGGCATTCTCGCCATTCTCTCGGATGTCACACGCCGGAGGCGCGAGGAACGGGTGCAGGAGCGGCTCGTCACGTCACTGCAGAAGGAGCGCGCGCATCTCGTGGCGATCTTCGAACAGGCGCCGGCGTTCATCGCGGAGATGCAGGGTCCTTCGTACATCATCACCCGGACGAATCCTGCGTACGAGGAGCTGGTCGGACACCGCGAGCTTCTCGGGCTCCCGCTCGCGCAGGCGCTGCCCGAGCTCGAGGCGCAGGGCGTCATCGCGCTCCTGGACGACGTACGCGTCACGGGCACTCCCTTCGTTGCGCGACAGCACCCTGTCTCGTTCGCGCGCGTACCCGGCCATCCATCCGAGCTGCGATACGTGGACATCGTCTACCTGCGACTCGACTATGGCGATGGGGATCCGACGATGGTCGCACACGGCGTGGACGTGACCGATCACGTGCTCGCCAACGAGCGGCTGGTAGCGAGCGAGCAGCGATTGCGCACGCAGTTCGCGAAGCTGCCGGTCTCCACCTACCTCTGGGAGCGCGGCGACGACGACTTCAATCTGCTCGACTGCAACGAAGCCGCCTTACAGGGGCGGCCCGACATCTCGGGGATGATTGGCCGACCCCGCGGGGAGATCTTCCCTGGTGCTGAAGACGTGCGCGCAGACTTCCTGCGCTGCCTGCGCGACGACGTGGTCGTGAAACGAAGTGCCACGATTGATCGTGGCGATGGGCACCACGCTCGCCATTTCGACCTCACGATCGGTCCGCAGCAACCCAACCGGGTGCTGGTCCACGCTGTCGATACCACGGCCCGTCTTGACCTCGAGGCGCAGCTCCGCCAGTCGCAGAAAATGGAAGCCGTGGGCCAGCTGGCGGGCGGGGTGGCGCACGACTTCAACAACCTGCTCACCGTCATCGGCGCTCACAGCAGCTTCCTCCTGGAGTCGCTGCCCGCGAACGATCCCCAGCGTGACGACGCAGAGGCTATTCACAAGGCCGGCCAGCGCGCGGCCGGGCTGACGCGTCAACTGCTGGCATACAGCCGCCAGCAGATCCTGCGGCCCGAGGTGCTGGATCTCAACGCCACGGTGGCGGAGACGCAGCAGATGCTCCGCCGGTTGCTGGGTGAAGACATCGAGATCGTGACGAATCTTGCCGCCGCTCTGCCGCCCGTCCTCGCGGACCCGGGCCAGATCGAGCAGGTGATTGTCAATCTCGCCGTCAATGCGCGCGATGCGATGCCCGGCGGCGGCCGCCTCACTGTCACCACGCGCGTGCTCGCCGTCGGCGACAACCCGGGGCCTGCATGGTGCGCCGTACCGCCTGGCACCTACGTCACCCTCGACGTACAGGATACAGGATCGGGGATGACTCCTGAAGTGCAGTCGCGGGTGTTCGAGCCGTTCTTCACCACCAAGCCGCTCGGCAAGGGAACGGGACTCGGTCTCTCCACCGTGTACGGAATCGTCCGGCAATCGAACGCCTTCCTCGTGCTGGAAAGCGTTCCCGGCGTGGGGACCACCTTTCACATCATGCTGCCCGCGGCGGGCGCGACGCAGGCGCATCGCCCCGTGCAACGGGACGCGCATTCCACGCGGGGAAGCGAGACGATATTACTCGTCGAGGATGAGCCGGGCATCAGAGTCGTGAGCGCCCGCATGCTGGAGCAGCTCGGTTACCACGTGCTGCAGGCGGAAAGCGGAGCAGCTGCGCTTTCGATGGCGCGCGACGCTGCCACACCTATTGATCTGGTGGTCTCCGACGCCGTGATGCCCGGCATGAGCGGCGCCGAGACCATTCGTCTGCTGCAGGCCGATCGACCCAGCCTGCGGGCGCTGTTCATCTCCGGTTATACCGACGACGACATCGTGCGGCGTGGTATCGCCACCTCGACCGTAGGGTTCGTGCAGAAGCCATTCACCGCGTCCGATTTCGGGCGCGCCGTGCGCGACGCGCTGGATGTGCCGCACGTGGGGACTGCGGCGTGATCGTCGCCGAATCGCGCTTCCGCGTCGCCAATGGGATGGAGCACGATGTGCGCGCTGCGTTCGTGGCGCGACCGGGCTTCGTCGACGACGCGGCGGGCTTCCTCGGAATGGAAGTGTTCCAGGCGAGCGACGACGCGACCGTCTTCCATCTTGTCACGCGCTGGGCCGACCGCCCGTCGTACGAGACGTGGCATCGGAGCGACGCACATCGGGCATCGCACGCGTTCATGCCGAAAGGGCTCAAGCTCGACGCGAGCTATACCCGCGTGACGGTGATGGACCGCATCCAGACGGGCGAGCCCCCCACACTCGGCGCCGCCATCGTCGACGCCGCTCCGGCGTTCGGGAGGTGGTTCGAAGAGGCCGGCACAAGCTGCGCTGCCCTGCTCTCGGCGGACGCGCTCACCTGTACGCCAAACCAGGCACTGGCGGCGCGTCTCGACATGAGCGGCGCATCGGCGCCGCTTGCCCGGCTTCTCGCCAACGACGAAGCCGATGAGCTGGCCGAGAAGATCGGTGCACTACGGTGTGCAGGACGCAGGGGAATCGAGGAGGATCTGCTGCTGAATTTCGTGTCGGCAGCGCATTCCCCCTTCACGCTCCGCTGTCGTCTGGATGTGCAGCCAGAGTACGTGCTGCTGTTCGGCGAGGCGACGGATCGCGAAGAAGATCGGCTGCGTGACCAGCTCATTCGCACGAACAACCAGCTCGCGGTGCTCGCTCGCGAGCGCGAGCAGCAACGCCAGGAGCTGGCGACCGCACACGCGGCACTCGGGGTGAGCCACTCCGAGCTCACCGCCGCGCACGAGGAGCTCGATTCCTCGAACTGGCACATCCGTCAGACGCAGGGGGTGCTGCCGATGTGCATGGAATGTGGCAATGTGCGCGCGGATGAAGCGACGTGGCAGACGGCGCGCGAGTTTCTCGTGGCCAACGCGTTGCGGCCCTTCGTGAGCCACGGCTACTGCCCGCCCTGCAGCGAGCAGATGCTTCGTCAACTGGATCAGGATGGAGAAGTAGATGAGTGAAGGTGATGTGGTGCCCGGCGCCGGCGGCCCTCCGCTCTCGATTCGCGAGCGGCGATCAGCGGCTGCCGCGCTGCGTCGCGACAAGCAAGCGATGGCCCTTCGCGCCAATGAGCGATTCTTCGCGGCCCACCCCGACTGGCGCGCGCGCTTCGGGCCCGCCGCGGTGCTCCGCGGGCAGGAGGACCACGCCTTTCACATCGAGTTCCTCGCTGGTGCTGTGGAGACAGGGGAAGCCGGTGCCTTCGTGGACTACATTTCGTGGCTGGCGGACGTGCTTGGCGCCCGTGGTATCGGCGGCGACGCGATCGTGGAGAGCCTGACACTCGTTGGAGACGAGTGCCTCGCGTTGGTCGAGGAACCCCTACGCTCTACGGTGGCGCTCGTACTCGACGCAGGCATCGCGCGGGCGAGGAGCATCGGAGGCGATATTGCCGCGGGAGACGGTGCGTCACCCGCCGATGAATGCGAACCAACCGAACAGTGGCCATTCGACACCGCCGCCGCGCCATTCCTCCAGGCCATCCTGCAGGGCCAGCGGCACGAAGCGGCAGGAATAGCCCGAGAGGCGTTGCGTGTTGCAAAGCATCCCTCGGACGTCTACGTCGGGCTCTTCCAGCGCTCGATGGAAGAGATCGGACGTCGCTGGCAGCTGAACAGGATCTCCGTAGCACAGGAGCACATGGCCACCGCGACAGTGCAGTTCGTGCTCGCCCAGGTCTACGCCCTTCTGGACCGCTCGGCGCCCACCCGCGGCACCGCGCTCGTGACGGGGGTTGAAGGCGAGCTGCATCAGGTGGGCGCGAATCTCGTGGCCGATGCACTTGAGCTGGATGGTTGGAAGGTTCGCTTTGTCGGGACCAACCTTCCCCACGACGGCATCGTCGAGGCAGCGCTTGAGATGAAGGCGGACCTGATCGGCATCTCGGCAACCATGCTGTTCAACGTGAATCCGGTAGCCCGTCTCGTGGAGAACGTTCGCCGCATATCGGCCTCGAAGGTGCCTCGCATTCTCGTGGGAGGAGGCGCGTTCCGCAGCGTGCCACAACTGTGGCGCGAGATCGGCGCCGACGGCTTTGCGATCGATCTACGCGGTGCCTGCGAGATTGCCCGCTCGGACGACGTCGCATGACCGTGCCGGCAATGCCCGCCTCCGAGGCCGAGCGCGACGATGACGTCGAGCGGACGATGTTCGCCGTCCTCACGGCAACGAACAACGAGATGGCGGTGCTGCATCGCGAGCTGGGGCGAAAGACTCACGAGCTGGAACAGGCGATCGCCGAGAAGAACGAGTTCCTCGGGATGGCCGCCCACGATCTCCGCAACCCGCTGCATGTGATCGGCGGGATGAGCGCTGTGCTGCTGCGCAGTCCGAACGTGACTGACAAGGAGCGCCGGTTACTGCAGAGTATCAGCGATTCCAGTGCCTTCATGCGGCAGCTCGTGGAGGACCTGCTTCATCTCGCCGAGTTTCAGGCGGGGGCATTTCACTTGCAGCGCGCGCCGTTCGACCTGGGAGCGCTGCTGCTCGAACGCGTGGAAGTGCAGCGGCAGGTGGCGGCGGACAAGGGCATCCCCTTCGGCGTCAGGGTTCCGTCCGGCACCATCACCATCAACGGCGACCGGATGCGGCTCACGCAGCTCATGGACAACCTGTTGAGCAATGCGGCCAAGTACTCGCATCCCGGCGCCATGGTGATGGTGCATCTGCATGCGTCGGCTGACTGGCTGCGTATCTCGGTCCGTGACCGCGGCCAAGGGATTCCGCCGGGCGAGCTTGGGCGGCTCTTTCAGCCCTTCTCGGTGACCAGCACCCGGTCGACTGCCGGAGAGAAGAGCACGGGGCTCGGGCTAGTGATCGTGAAGCGGATCGCGGAGGCGCACCACGGCTGCGTGAGGGTGAGAAGCCGGGTGGGGGTCGGAACGTCGTTCTACGTGATGCTGAGGACCGATCAGCGGGAGTAACGGGGCGACAACGAGGCGGAGCTCTCCCTGT
>JBBSVF010000156.1:0-6964 GCA_038233745.1 Gemmatimonadales bacterium | reverse complement strand
TCCTACCAGCACCGGCACGTCCACTGCCCGCGCCAGCGAATCGGTCGTCTCGATGGGGGCGTCGACGCCCACCCGCTGCAGCACGGCGGTTGCGATCGCCTGCACCGTGGAGCCGGTGCCGCTGCAGACGTTGTAGGCCTCTCCCGCCACCCCGTAATCCAGCAGTGAAAGATAAGCATCCACCACGTCGGTGACATGGAGGAAATCGCGCACAATATCGCCATTCCCGATGGTGAGCACCCCCGGGGTTTCCCGGAGCGCCAGCGCCCGGCGGACGAGGCCGGGAATGAGGAACTGCCAGCCGTGCCCTGCCCCTGAGTGATTGAAGCTCCTGGTGCAGATCACGCGAAGGCCGTCAGCGCGAAACGGCTGCATGGCGCACACTTCCTGTGCGCTCTTGGAGGCAGCGTAGAGTGTGAGCGGACGCTGGGGCACGTCCTCATGCAACGGCATCGCGTTCAGTTCGTGTCGGCCATACTGTTCCGCCGAGCCTACCACGAGCACGACGGGATCGGCGACGCCCGCCTCGCGAATCCGTTGCACCTCGCTCAGCAGGCGCACCGTGCCCACGGTGTTCACCTCGTACGCGAGGCCGGGATTGTTGGCCGCATCCGGCGTGTGGCTGATGGCCGCCAGATGCACGACCACGTCCGGCCGTGCGCCATCCACAGCCGCACGGAGTTGGGTCTGGGAGGTGACGTCCAACGCCACCCATTCGACGGCGGTCATCTCCGACTCGGTCAGGATGGCTGACCGATCTGCCTCCGTGAGCCCCGCCGTCACCGAATAGCCACGCTCCATCATGACGCGCATCAGCCACTGCGCCACGAAACCATTGCCGCCGGTGACGAGCGCGCGCGCCACTATGCGCGGCCGGCGTGTCGAGCGAGGTCGGCCTCTACCATCATGGACACGAGCTCCCGGAATTTCACCGTTGGCTCCCATCCAAGCTGCTCGCGCGCCTTCGTCGGGTCGCCTACCAGCAGATCGACCTCGGCGGGACGATCAAAGCGGGAGTCATGCTTGATGAACTCGCGATAGTCGAGGTCGACCGCTTGAAAGGCCGCTTCGCAGAGCTGCCGCACGGACCAGGTCTCACCAGTGGCCACGACGTAGTCATCGGGCTCGTCCTGCTGGAGCATTCGCCACATGGCATCCACGTAGTCGCCAGCGAAGCCCCAGTCGCGCCGTGCCTCGAGGTTGCCGAGCTTGAGCTCCGTGGCCAGCCCCAGTTTGCAGCGCGCCGCGCCGTCCGTGACCTTTCGTGTCACGAACTCGAGACCGCGGCGCGGACTCTCGTGGTTGAAGAGGATACCCGAGACGGCGTACAAGCCGAAGCTCTCGCGGTAGTTGAGGGTGATCCAGTGTCCGTAGACCTTCGCGACTCCGTACGGACTGCGCGGATAGAACGATGTGGATTCCCGCTGCGGGACCTCCATGACCTTGCCGAACATCTCGCTCGAGCTGGCCTGATAGAATCGGGAGCGCGGCGCGGCTTTCTTCATGGCCTCCAGCATGCGCGTGACCCCGAGGGCGGTGAACTCGCCCGTGAGAACCGGCTGCGGCCACGAGGTCTGCACGAAACTCTGCGCCGCGAGATTGTAGATCTCATCGGGCTGCACATCGTGCACGACATCGGTGAGCGAGCTCTGATCGAGCAGGTCACCCGACGCCAGCTCGATGCGATCCACGAGATGTGCGATGCGCTCGTAGGGCGTCGTGGAGCTGCGGCGAACGACCCCGACGACCCGGTAGCCCTTCTCGAGCAGCAGTTCGGCGAGGTACGAGCCATCCTGTCCGGTGATGCCGGTAATCAGCGCGGTGGGCATGTCTTATGGAGTAAGCGGATACGAAGAAAGGGAGCCCTCTCGAGCTCCCTTTGCGCGATGACAGCGACGTGGCTGTCGCGTCACGCCACCTGCACACCGCGCGGCGCCCGCGGCACCTTGCCGGCGTTCAGGCAACGCGTGCAGACCTTCACCTTGATGATCTTGCCCTTCAGCAGCGTCCGGACCACCTGGAGGTTGGGCTTCCAGGTGCGGCGCGTCTTGTTGTTCGCGTGTGACACGTTGTTGCCGAAGGCAACTCCCTTGTCGCAGTGATAGCAGCGATTGCGTGCGATAGCCATGATGCTTACTCCCCGACGAACTCGATGCGCGCCATCTCCGCCCCGTCACCCACCCGGTGGCCGGTCTTCAGAATGCGCGTGTACCCGCCATTCCGCGTGGCGAACCGCGGACCGATCTCCTGGAACAGCTTGTCCGCTGCCTCACGCTTGTGGATATGGCGGATTGCCAGCCGGCGCGCATGCAGCGTGCCGGTCCGGGCCTTCGTGATCAGCTTTTCGATGAACGGCCGCAATTCTTTCGCCTTCGCTTCCGTGGTCTCGATCGACTCGCTCTCGATGAGCGAGGTGGCGAGATTCCGCATCAGGTGCAGCTTCTGCTCGCTCGTGCGGCGCAACTGCCGCCCTACCTTCCGGTGACGCATTGTTCTGTTACTCCTCGTCGTCGTCGGGGGCCGCGGCGGCAGCCTGGCTCGGCGGTGTGCCCCAGTCGAGCACGCGCACTCCCTCGCCATTCTCCTCGAACCGCATCCCGAAGTTCAGCCCTTCACGCTCCAGGAGATCGGCGATCTCCTGCAGCGACTTCTTTCCGAAGTTCTTGACCTGCAGAATCTGACTCTCCGTCTGCCGCACCAGGTCACCGAGGCTGCGGATGTTGGAGTTCTTGAGCGAGTTCACCGATCGGACACTCAGCTCGAGGTCGTCGATCGGGGTCTTCAGCAGCCCCTGCATCCGGGCGCCATCGGTTCCGGCGTTCTCACTCGCGCCACCGGCCACCGGGGCCGAACTGTGCGAGCCGAACTCCACGAAGTACTGGAAGTGCGTCTGTGCCAGAGCGGCAGCATAACTCACCGCTTCCTCCGGCGTCACCGTGCCGTTGGTCTCCACCGTGAGCGTGAGCCGATCGTAATCGGTACGCTGGCCCACACGTGTCTCGGCCACCGAGAAGTTCGCGCGGCGCACGGGGTTGTAGATCGAGTCGATGCGCACGAGGTCCACGGGCAGCCCGCGGTCGAGCGGATGCTGATCGCTCTCGATGTACCCACGACCCTTGTTCACGTACAGCTCGATATTCAGGTCGCGATCATCCTGCAGGGTGAGGATGTGGTGCGAGGGCTCCACGACACGCACGCCAGCGACCGGCGCCGCGTCACCCGCGGTCACCGCGCCGATACCATTCTTCTGGATATGCAGCACCGCCGACTCGACATCGTCGGCGAGCGTCAGCGTGAGCAGCTTCAGGTTGCCGATGATCTGGTGCACATCCTCGACGACGCCGGGGATGGTCTGATGCTCGTGCACCACGCCGTCGATGCGCACGCCCCACACGGCCGCGCCGCGAAGCGACGAAAGCAGCATGCGACGCATGGCGTTGCCGAGCGTGTGGCCGAAGCCCCGCTCGAGCGGCTGGAGACGGAATTCTGCAACGTTGGGATTGTCCTCGCGCTTGGTTGCCTCAACCAGCTGCGGACGGACGAGCCCACGAAGATCGATCGTAGAAGCCATGAGAAAGTCTGGGAGTTCGGGTCATTCCGGCCACTGTGACCGGAAACGCTCTGCCTCGCCCCCAACGCGTGGCAGACTCGTAAAGGGGTTGGGGCCCCGACCAGCACCTGCGGTCCTGCAGACGCAGCGGGACGGCGAACGGCGAGACGTCTCCGTCCTGCCGTCCCGGTACCCGCCGGCCCTGCTACTTGGAGTAGAGCTCGACGACCAGCTGTTCCTGCGCGGCCACTGGAATGCTCGTGCGGGCGGGCTTCTCCAGCACGCGACCGCTGAACGACTCCTTGTCCACCGCGATCCACGAGAGCGGCGCCCCGCGCGACGACTGATCCATTGCACTCACCACGGACACCTGCTCGCGACTGGCGGTGCGCACACGCACTTCCTGTCCAGGCTGGACCTGGAAGCTCGGGATGTCGACACCCTTCTGATTCACCTCGACATGGCGATGACGAATGAACTGTCGCGCGGCCTTGCGGCTGGAGGCGAAGCCCATGCGGTACACAACGTTGTCCAGGCGGGTCTCGAGGGCAGCCAGCAGGTTGTGACCACGAAGGCCAGGCTGCGCGCTCACACGCTCGAAGGTGTTGCGGAACTGCTTCTCGCTCACCCCGTAGATGCGCTTGATCTTCTGCTTCTCACGGAGCTGCTTGGAGAACTCCGACGCCTTCTTGCGACGTCCCGTGGACTGGCCGTGCTGGCCCGGCGCATAGGGACGGCGCTCGACGGGACACTTCTCGGTAAAACACTTGGTGCCCTTCAAAAAGAGCTTCGTGCCCTCGCGGCGGCACTGCCGGCAGCTCGGACCTGTATAGCGACCCATCTCAGACTCTCCGACGCTTCGGGGGACGACAGCCGTTGTGCGGGATCGGCGTCACGTCCTTGATCGACTTCACCTGGAGCCCCGCGGCGGCCAGCGCCTGAATGGCCGACTCGCGACCACTGCCAGGACCCTGTACGCGCACGTGCACCCGCTTCACACCCGCCGTAAGCGCTTCACGCGCGCACTGCTCCGCTGCCACGGTGGCCGCGAACGGCGTGCTCTTCTTGGACCCCTTGAACCCGGCCTTGCCGCTCGAGCCCCACGCGATGGCATTGCCTCGCGGATCGGCGATCGTCACGGTCGTGTTGTTGAAGGTCGCGCTGACGTGGGCCACACCCTCCGCCTCGACCACCTTCTTGGACTTCTTGCCTGTTGCCATACGTTACTTGGTTACCTTCTTCTTTCCGGCAATCGCGCGACGCGGACCCTTCTTCGTGCGCGCATTGGTGTGCGTCCGCTGACCGCGTACCGGCAGCCCGCGACGGTGGCGGATGCCACGATACGATCCGATGTCCATCAATCGCTTGATGTTCATGGAGACCTCGGTCCGGAGCGCGCCTTCCACGCGATACTCCTTCTCGATGACCTGGCGGAGCTTGTTCACGTCGGCTTCGGACAGATCGCGAACACGCTGGTTCGCATCGATCCCCGCCTTGTTCATGATCTCCAGCGCGGACGCCCGTCCGATACCAAAGATATAAGTCAATCCGATCTCGACCTTCTTGTCGCGTGGGAGATCGATGCCTGAAATACGAGCCATTAGTCTGTTAGCCCTGACGCTGCTTATGCTTCGGATTGCGCTTGCAGATGATGCGTGTCACGCCCTGGCGCTTCACCACCTTGCAGTGCTCACAAATCGGCTTGACGCTGCTGCGGACTTTCACGGGACCACCATCAGTGCAAAACGTGAGATTTTCCGGACAAGACTCGTAGGATAACCGGCACGGTCCGTTCACGCAACCCTGCCCCCCGTCGCGATTTCCACGTCCCGCACCGCTCCCTCAGCCCAGACTCTCGACCACCGCCCCGAAGGCCTGCGCAGGGTCCGCCGCCCCGGTCACCGCCCGCCCCACCACCAGATACCGCGCCCCTGCCGCTTGCGCCTCCGCCGGCGTCGCCGTCCGCCGCTGATCGTGCGACGCCCCCCCCTGCATGCGCAGCCCCGGCACCAGCGTCGCCAGACGATCTCCATACGAATCCAGGACCCGGCGCGACTCCCAGCCGCTGCACACCACCCCGTGAAGCCCGGCCTCGCTCGCCAGCCCGGCCAGCCGCACGACCTCCGCCTCCACCGACTCCACCGACCGCCCCCAGACGCCCGCGAGGGTGTCCGCCTCCATCGACGTCAAGACCGTGACGCCAAGCAACCCGATCTCGCTCCCGGCGGCCTGCTGCGCCGCGTCCAGCATCGCCGATCCACCGGCCAGATGCACCGTGAGCAAGCGCACGGTCAGCGAGCGCGCTGCCCGCACAGCCCCCGCCACCGTGGCGGGGATGTCGTGAAGCTTCAGGTCCAGGAACACATCCGCATTGAACTCGTCCTGCAGCGCCCGCACCACCGCGGGCCCCGCTGCCGTGTACAGCTCGCTGCCCACCTTGTAGAACCGACAGCGATCGCCGATCTGCCGCGCCAGGTGCAGCGCATCATTCAGCGTCCCCACATCCAGCGCAACGATCGGCGTCGCGTGCTCCCAAGCCGTCATGTCAACCTCAGCGTTCCAGTAAGATCGGCCAGCCGGTCGACGCCGTGACGTGCGCACCATGCCTCGAGCCCGGCCACGAGACGCCCAGGCGCACGTGGATCGCGCAGCATCGCTGTCCCCATGCCCACCAGCGACGCCCCGGCGAGGATGTACTGCAACGCATCCTCCGCGGTCGCGATGCCACCCACCCCGATGATCGGCACCGTCACGGCGCTGCGTACACGATAGGTCGCGAGCACGCCCATCGGGAGTACGGCCCGGCCACTCGCGCCGCCGGTGCCGAATCCGAGCGCCGCCCGGCGCTGCGCGACATCCACCACCAGTCCGGGAACGGTGTTGGCGGTGGTGATCGCATCAGCGCCAGCGTCCACCGCCACGCGCGCCGCGTCGCCGATGGACGCCAGCGTGGGCGACAGCTTCACCGCCAGCGGCCGGCGCGTGACCGCTCGGCTCCGCGCCACCACCTCGCGCAGCGCCGCCAGATCCGCGCCGAACTCCATCCCACCGGCCTTCACATTCGGGCAGCTCACATTGAGCTCGTAGGCGTCGATTGATGGACCGCCTCCGTCGCGATCGCCGGCCTCCAGCCGCTCGATCACCTCGGCGAATTCCGCGGGCCCGAACCCCACGATGTTCGCAAGCACGCGCAGCGGATCGCGTGCCGCTCGAAGCCAGGGGAGATGCTCGCGGACCACTGCGTCGACGCCAGGATTCGCGAGCCCCACCGCGTTGATCATCCCGCCGGCGAACTCCGCAACACGCGGCGCTGGTGCCCCTGGGCGCGGGAGCGGGCTGATGGCCTTGGTCACCAGCCCGCCAAGCCGTTCGAGCGCCACGGTGCCGGCGAGCTCGCGGCCATACGCGGCCGTT
>JBBSVF010000155.1:0-7005 GCA_038233745.1 Gemmatimonadales bacterium | reverse complement strand
TAGCGTCCCAGGTAGCAGCTGTCGTGATAGGCCACCGTGAGCGCCTTGCCACCCTCCGTGAGCAGTGGCACGCGCTCCTCCTGCAGCAGTCGCTCGATGTAGGTGGAGTGGTGAATCACTTCGTAGTTGCCGCCGAACTGCGGGAACTCGTTCCCGATCTGATGGAAGCAGTGCGGGCAGTGCGTGACGATGGTCGTGACCTCGTACCGATCGAGCGTCTCGATGGTGTTCTTCGCCAGCATCTGATACAGATATTCGTTGCCCATGCGGCGTGCCGGATCGCCGTGACAGCTCTCTTCCTGCCCGAGGATCGCGAACTTCACACCGCAGGCCTGCATGATGCGCGCAAAGGCGACGGTGATCTTCTTCGCGCGATCGTCGAACGAGCCCATGCATCCCACCCAGAACAGGATGTCGGCGCGCTCGCCACGGGCCTGCATGTCGGCCATCGTGGGGATGTCCATTCCCTGCGACCAGTCGGCGCGATCCGCAGCATTGAACGCCCACGGCGATCCGTTGCGCTCGAGCGACTCGAACACCGGCTGCAGCTCGTCGGGGAAGCGCGACTCGGTGAGCACGAGGTTGCGACGAAGCGCGTTGATGACGTCAAGCTGGTCGATGCTCACGGGGCACTCCGTGACGCACGCTCGGCAACTCGTGCACGCCCAGAGTTCTTCCTCGGTGATGTACGTATCGAGCAGGCGATGCTCCATCACTTCCGCGACCGTCGTGGCGCCGGCGTCGCCCCCCTCGCCGTGGACCAGCGCCGGACGCATGAATTCCATCCGGTCGTCCAGCACCACCGGCGCCTTCTCCATGAGCCGCTGGCGTGTGTTCACCATGATCTTGCGCGGGCTCAGCAGCTTGCCCGTGAGATTCGCCGGACAGGCAGCGGTGCAGCGCCCGCACTCCGTGCACGAATAGCCATCCAGCAGATTCTTCCAGCTCAGGTGCTCTACGTCGCTCGCGCCGAACTGCTCCACGTCGGCCTCGAGGTCCATGTAACTCATGACACCCTTCTGCCCGGGTCCGCTCGTGTTGGAGAAGTACACATTGATGAGCGAACTCGCGACGTGCAGATGCTTGGAGTACGGGAGATAGTTGAGGAAGGTGAGGATGAGCAGTGCATGCGCCCACCAGAACACCACGCTCCCCACATGTGCCTGCCCGGGGGTGAGCACGTGCCCGAAAATCACCGCCAGCGGATGCGAGATGAGCTTTTCCGGGCCGTAGCGCGCCGGATCCACAACCAGATCGAGCGCTGTCGTCAGCAGCAGCGTCACCATGAGCCCCATGATCAGGCTCAGGATAATCAGGGCGTCGGTGTGCTCCAGATTGTCCCCTTCCAGCCGCTTCGGGTGCACCACCAGCCGGCGATACAGCGCAAAGCTCACCGACGCGATCACGAGCGCCGCGAAGATATCCTGGGACGCCGAGTAGCCCTGATACAGGAAACGGGGGAGGAACATCGCATACGAGAATCCGCGCCACACGCCTGCAATGAGGATCTCGAGGGTGCCCGCCGTGAGCACCATGAAGCCCCAGAAGATCAGCGCGTGCATGGGGCCCGCGACAGGATCCCTGAAAATCTTCTTCTGGGCGATGCCGATCTCCAGCACGTTCCGCAAACGGACCAGCGGATGATCGGTGCGGTCTTCGGCCTCGCCGACGTACAGGTAGCCGACGAGTCGCTGGACGTTCAGGGCAAAGAATCCAACGCCCAGGGTCAGGACGAACAGGAAGAGGATGCTGCCAGCAGTCATGCGCGAGGCTCCGAGCGGTGGGCTCGCGCGCCGGGGAGCGCGCGCGAGCGGAAGCTACGCGCGCGCCGGGAGTGGAACAAGGCGACGCGAGGGGCTCAGTGCCCCGCGCGCGCCGCCTTCACCGCAGCGGTGAGCACCGGCAGCACCTCGATCACGTCACCCACGATGCCGTAATCGGCCACCTTGAAGATCGGGGCGTCCTTGTCCTTGTTGATCGCCACGATCGTCCGGCTGTTACGCATGCCGGCTAGATGCTGAATGGCGCCGCTGATCCCGAGCGCCACATAGAGCTGTGGACTCACCTGGCGACCCGTCTGACCGATCTGATCGCTGTGCGGACGCCATCCGTCGTCGGTCACGGCGCGAGTGGCACCCACCGCCGCGTTGCCGAAGGCATCCGCGAGTTTCTCCACCAGCCGGAAGTTCGCGGCCTCCTTGAGCCCGCGGCCGCCCGAGACGACGATCTGTGCGTCGCCCAGATCGGGCCGCCCCTTCGCGCCCTCCTTCACCTCGGTGACCGTCACCGTGGCGCCGGCTGCGGCCACCGCGTCGATCTTCTCCACCGTGCCCGCCTTTGCATTCTCCACCGCGGTGAAGGCACTGGGGCGCACACTCACCACCACCGGCGAGCCGCTCAACGTGAGTGTGAGCACCACCTTGTTCGCGTAGCCGGGATGTTTCGCCACGACGGAATCACCGTTCATGGACAGCTCGGTGACATCGGAAGCAATGGGCGCGTCGAGACGCGCGGCCACCCGCGGACCGAGATCCCTGCCTTGCGCCGAGAAGCCCAGGACGACCGCGCGGTAGCCACCGGAGCGGGCGCGATCGGTGAGCGTTGCGGCAAGCGACTCACGCGCAAAGCGCTCCTGATCGGCGCTCTCGATCACGAACACCTTGTCAGCGCCGTGCGCTCCCAGCTGCGAGGCCTTGTCGCTGATGCCAGGCGCACCGGCGAGCAGCGCATGCACCTCACCACCACCACTTGCGTCGGCCAGTTGCCGCGCGGCTGTGACGGCTTCGAGCGCCACCTTGCGCAGTTCTCCGCCGCGCGACTCTGCGAATACGAGAATGTTGGCCATCAGATCACCTTCGCTTCGGTCTGGAGAAGTCTCACGAGCTCGGGCACCGCCGCCGCCCCTTCGCCAATGATGCGGCCCGCCGGACGTTCCGCGGGCAACTCGGCCTTCTGGACGGTGACGCGAATGTCGCCAAGCTGCGCGGGCTTGCTTTCCAGCGGCTTCTTCTTGGCGGCCATGATGCCCTTGAGCGAGGGATAGCGCGGACGCGCAACGCCCTCGTCGATCGTCACGGCGGCGGGCAGCGGAAAGGTCACCATTTCAGCGGCACCTTCCAGCTCGCGGCGCGCGGTGCCCTGGCCATTGGCGACGCTCAACTCCGAAGCGGCCGTCACGCAGGGAATGCCCAGCAGCTCGGCCGTGGCGGTGCCCACAACGCCGGCGCTGGTGTCGAAGGCGTGCTTGCCGAAGAGCACGAGATCGTAGCCGCCGTCCCGGAGCTCCGCGCTCAGCGCCTTGGCGATGGCGATGCCATCAGCTGGCGAGCTGTCGGCTTTCAGGTGCACGGCACGGTCGGCGCCCATGCTCATCGCCTTCCGCAGCGACTCCTGTACTGACTCCGGGCCGATGGCGTAGACCACTGTCTCGCCTCCACCCGCCTTCTCGTTGAGTTGCAGTGCAGCCTCGACGGCGTAGCCGGCGAAGTCATCGATGTCGAATTTGAGTCCGGATTCGTCGATCGCGACGCCCGAGGCGGCGATCCTGAAGCGCGACTCCGAATCCGGAGTGCGCTTGATGCAGACGGCAATCTTCACTGCCCGTCCCCCATGTGAAAAGATTCACATGTAAGGTAGGGAGGGGCCGCTGGCGTTGGTAGCCCGCTACTCCGCTGAAGGCTCGTCTTCCTTCCATGGCGCACCCGCATCCGTCTCCGAGTTGCCCGCAATCGCTCCGCCGGAGTTCTGCGCCGCGCCGCCTGGACGTGCCACTGCGTCCTGCACCGTCTCGTTGCTCACGTGATGCCGAGCACCCGGGGGGGGTCCATACGACTTGTCCGTGAGCTTCGACTGCTCTTCCGTACCGTCTGTGTCATCAGTCATGCACGTATCTCCTTGTGAATATTCATGTTGCAGAACTGCAAGCGCAATGCCGACGCCCTCGCGCTCCCCGTTCTAGTTGAACGCATTCAGACCCGTCACGGCCTGCCCAAGAATCAGCGAATGCACGTCATGCGTGCCCTCGTATGTGTACACACTCTCCAGATTCGCCATGTGACGCATGGCGCCGTACTCGGCCAGAATACCATTGGCGCCGAGCAGACGGCGCGCTTCGCGCGCGATGTCCGTTGCGATGTTCACATTGTTGCGCTTCGCGAGCGACACCTGCTGCGGCGTCATCGTGCCAGCGTCCTTCATGCGCCCGAGATGCAGCGAGACAAGCTGCGCCTTCACGATCTCCGTGAGCATGTCCGCGAGGCGCTCCTGCTGGATCTGGAAACCGCCGATGGGCCGGCCGAACATCACGCGCTGCTGCGAGTAATCCAGCGCCTCCTCGAAACACGCCATCGCCGCCCCGATCGCACCCCAGGAGATGCCGTACCGGGCCTGCGTGAGGCACATCAGCGGACTCTTGATTCCACCGCTGCCCGGGAGAATCGCGTCTGCCGGAAGCACCACATCCTGGAAGACGAGTTCACTGGTATCGCTCGCGCGCAGCGACAGCTTGCCCTTCTGATCCTTCGCTGTAAAGCCCTTCGAATCCGTGGGGACGATGAAGCCGCGAATGGACTTGTCGCTGGGATCGCCGTTCGTCTTGGCCCACACCACGGCGATCTTCGCCGTCGAGCCGTTGGTGATCCACATCTTGGCGCCATTCAGGATCCAGGTGCCGTCGGCCTGCTCCTTCGCCATCGAAATCATCCCGCTCGGGTTCGATCCGAAATCCGGCTCGGTGAGTCCGAAGCATCCAATGGTCTCCCCGGTGGCCATCGACGGCAGCCAGCGTCGCTTCTGCTCCTCGCTGCCGAAGGCGTAGATGGGATACATCGCGAGCGCTCCCTGCACGCTGGCGAACGAGCGCACGCCGCTGTCTCCGCGCTCCAGCTCCTGCATGATGAGGCCGTACGACACATTGTTCAGCCCCGCGCAGCCGTACTCCTCGGGCAGATTGGCCCCGAACATTCCCATCTCGCCCATCTGCGGCACCAGTTCGCGCGGGAACTTTCCTTCCACGTACGCGGCGCCGATGATCGGAATCACCTTGTCGTCCACGAAGGCGCGCACGCTGTCGCGAATGGCGCGTTCTTCCTCGGAGAGCACTGAATCGATGGCGTAGAAATCAAGCATGGAATGATCGCTGGGAATGAGTGTGTCGCTCTCGTAAGCTAATCAGCCGGCCCGGGCCGCGTGCCGGCCCGCGGAGGGAACGATGCCCACCGCCCGAGCCTTCATGCGGAATGCCCGTCCATGGTCCAGGGGATGCCCGCACTCGTCCTGCCACTGGTGCACCATCTCGTGCAGCAGGGTGTGCAGCATCTCGTCCCAGCCATGGCGACGCAAATGTGTTCGCGACATGGCGATCTCCGGATCACCACCATGCGGCGACGCCGCGGAGTAGTGCCCGAGCCGCGATTTCATGCGGCGGCTCACCCGGATTGGAATGGAGCGCAGCCGATGATCGAAGTGCATCGCATTGTACCGCGCATGCCACTCGGACAGTCGCTCCACGATCTCCTGGTCATCCGGATGCGTCCGCTCGCGCCGCAATGACGCCGGCGCAGGAGCCTCCGCCACCGCAGGATACGCCACGATGCGCTCCTGCGCCGCCCGTCGCTCGGCG
Source organism: Gemmatimonadales bacterium (assembly GCA_038233745.1). Lineage (GTDB taxonomy): Bacteria > Gemmatimonadota > Gemmatimonadetes > Gemmatimonadales > Gemmatimonadaceae > AG11. The sequence goes on along the minus strand of JBBSVF010000155.1, from coordinate 1,385 downwards.
CGCGTGCGCCCCTCCACGAACTGTACAATCGCGCGATGAATCTCGGTGGGGGCTCCGAGATAGCCCTCGTGCACGCGAAGCAGCGAGTCCGCGAAACTCACCATCACGCTGCGATTCCTGGTCAGCCGACAACGCGTGATTCGTGAGAGCCCCAGCTCGCGAAGCCGCGCGAGCAAATCATCCGCGGTGCGCAGCGCAGCGAGTGGGCGTTCCGGCAGGACCAGCTCCAGCTGCGCCTCGTCGCGCGACCGCCGGAAGAACCGCGTCAGCGCCGAAAGCACTTCGCTGGTCCGTCCACGAACTGGCCCTGGTCCACTGACCACACCAGCGTTTGCACCGCGATCTCGTCGTCGGAGATCCTGATGCTGTTCACCGACGATGGACGTCCTCCACGCATGCGGTTCGACACCGTGCCTGCGGTGGAGATCACGGTTCCCTTCTTCGTGTGTTCGATGAAGTGGATGGCGTCCTGGTGATCGTGGCCGCAGAGCACCAGGTCCACACTCATGTCGGCGAAGGCGCCGAGTGCACGCGAGGTGTGCTTCAGCCCATGGCGCTGCGAGAGTTCACCTTTCACCGGATTGTGGTGCATCACCACGACTCGTGCGTCGCCTGCGGGGGCGCTTTTGAAGGTGGCGCGCAGCCGGGTGATCTGCTCGGGCCTGATGACGCCGATGATCGAGAGGTCTCGCACATTCCAGGTGAGCGTTCCTCTCGTGACGCCATGCGAGGTGTTCAGGCCGGCGAAGGTTGCCCCCGGCACATGCAGCACGGGTTCGATATCCTCGCTGATGAAGCGCCTGTAGTTCTCGAGCATGGGCGCGTCGCCGCCGATACCGAGCGGCGCCTTCCACCATGCCACGTCGTGATTGCCGGGAATGCAGATGACGGCGCTCGTCTCCTCCGCGTGTTTGATGAAGGCGCGCGCGCGCTGGAACTCGCCCGACCGCTGACGCTGGGAAAGGTCACCGGAGATGGCCACGACATCATACCGCCGGTCGTGGATGAGTTCCTCCATCGCCTCGTACTGCTCAGGCACTGCGGGGTGGCCGAAGTGCAGATCGGAGCAGTGAAACAGCGTGAGCGGCTTCACAGGCGTTCGATGATGGCGTCGGTGAACTGATCGGTAGACGCGCTGCCTCCGAGATCGCGTGTCACCGTCTTCCCCTCCCGCACCACCGTCTCGAATGCGGTGCGGATCCGCGTCGCCCGCTCGGCGTCATCCAGATAGTCGAGCATCATGCAGGCCGCGAGGATCATCGCGCCCGGATTCGCGACATTCTTTCCCGCGATGTCTGGTGCCGTTCCGTGCACCGCTTCGAAGATTGCGCCGTTCTCGCCGATGTTGGCACCCGGAGCCAGGCCGAGCCCGCCCACCAGGCCGC
>JBBSVF010000154.1:0-7105 GCA_038233745.1 Gemmatimonadales bacterium | reverse complement strand
GCGACCGCGTTCAGGAAGCGGATACGCAGTGAATCGTCCAGCAATACGCAGCCGTCGCGCAGTTGCTCGAGCAGCGGCGAGTAGGCCGAAACGTCCACGGCGGCATCGTCCTGCGAGTCGTCCACCGGATCTGAACGCGTCGTCAAAGTGCTGCTGGCATGGTGGGAGCGCTGCGAGGGGCCCGGCGTCGGTTGCCCCCCGGAGAAATACCCACTACGTTACATGAAGAATAACACAACTGCTTCCGTGGCGATTTCCAGCAAATTGCGGCCACGTTAATCCACTGCTAAAGCGCGAGCCCGAACGCCGTCGCGTTTGGGCTTTCTTTGTTCGATCCATTTTCGACTGCATCCACTGCCATGTCTGCTTCCACATATCTCGACGCACTTGCCTCCGGCGTACTGGTCTACGACGGTGCGATGGGCACGAACATCCAGCTCTATCACCTCACCGCCGAGGACTATGGCGGGAAGGCGCTGGAAGGGTGCAATGACAATCTCGTCCTCACGCGGCCCGATGTGATCCAGGCCATCCACGAATCGTTTCTCGCCGTGGGCTGCGACGTGGTGGAGACCTGCACCTTCCAGAGTACGCCGCACCGGCTGCGCGAGTGGGGGCTGGAGGACAAGACCCGCGAGCTGAACGTGAAGGCGGCCCAGCTCGCCCGTGCCGCGTGCGACAAGTACTCCACAGCCGAACGGCCCCGGTTCGTTGCGGGTTCCATCGGCCCCACCGGCATGCTGCCCTCCAGCAGCGATCCTGCGCTGTCTGCCATCACGTATGGCGAGCTGAGCGAGACGTACTACCTCCAGGCGAAGTATCTCGTGGAGGGCGGAGTTGATGTGCTCCTGATTGAAACGGCCCAGGACATCCTCGAAGTGAAGGCGGGGATCGCGGGGTTCGAGCGGCTGTTCGCCGAGATCGGACGCCGCGTCCCGATTCAGGCGCAGGTGACGCTCGATACGAGCGGCCGCATGCTGCTGGGCACCGACATGGCGAGTGCGCTCGCGACGCTCGAGGCGCTGCGCGTGAGTGTCGTGGGGCTCAACTGCTCCACTGGTCCCGAGCACATGCGCGAGCCAGTGCGCTTTCTCACCGAGCATGCGGGGCTGCCCATCTCGGTGATTCCGAATGCCGGTCTTCCGCTCAACACGGGCACGGGCGACGCAGTCTATCCGCTCGAGCCGGCGCCGATGGCAGCAATGATGCGCGAGTTCGTGGAGAAGTTCGGCGTCCGCGTGGTGGGAGGCTGCTGCGGCACGACGCCGGAACATCTCGAGGCCATTGCCAGCGCGGTGCACGGCGTGAGCCCTGCGACGCCAGACACCTCCGAGCGCGAACCGATGGTCTCGTCGGCCATGCGAGCCACGGCACTGCGTCAGGTTCCCGCACCGTTGCTGGTGGGCGAACGCGTGAATGCGCAGGGCTCTCGCAAGGTAAAGCGGTTCCTGCTGGCGGACGATTACGAGGGGATCCTCGGCGTCGCGCGCGAACAGCAGGAGTCGGGTGCGCATGTGCTCGACGTCTGCGTCGCCCTCACCGAGCGGGGTGACGAAGCAGAGCAGATGTCTGCGGTGGTGAAACTGCTCTCGATGAGCGTGGAGCTGCCCCTGATGATCGACTCCACCGAGGCCCCGGTGATCGAGGCCGCGCTGGAACATGTGCCCGGGCGCGCGATCATCAACTCCATCAACATGGAGAATGGCCGAAAGCGCATCGACGATGTGGTGCCGCTGGCGAAGAAGCACGGTGCCGCACTCGTGGCGCTCACGATCGATCCTGTGGGCATGGCGAAGACGCGGGACCGCAAGCTGGAGGTGGCGCGCGCCATCCACGACATCGTGGTCGGCGAGTACGGCCTGGCGCCAGAAGACCTGATCTTCGACGCACTGACCTTCACGCTCGCCACGGGCGACGCGGAGTGGATCGACAGCGCGCACGAGACCATCGAGGGGATTCGCCTGATCAAGCGCGAGCTGCCGGGGGTGTACACGATCCTTGGCGTCTCGAATGTGTCGTTCGGCCTGGATGCAGCAGCGCGCCATGTGTTGAACTCTGTCTTCCTGCATCACTGCGTGAGTGCGGGGCTGGATGCGGCGATCGTGAATCCGGCGCACATCAAGCCGTACGCCGAGATCAGCGAGGAGGAGCGCGGCTTCGCGGACGATCTGGTGTTCAATCGCCGCCCCGATGCCCTGCAGCGGTTCATCGACGCCTTTTCGTCGCACAGTTCGATCGACGCCGCCGATGCGAAGGAAGATCCGATGGAGGGAATGTCTCCGGAGGAGCGCATCCACTTCATGGTGCTGCACCGGAAGAAGGAGGGCATCGAGGATGCGCTCGACGCCGCCGGCGTGCGTGAGCATCCAGTGCGAGTGCTGAACGAGGTCCTGCTGCCGGCGATGAAGGAAGTGGGCGACAAGTTCGGCGCGGGCGAGCTGATTCTTCCCTTCGTGCTGCAGAGCGCCGAGGTGATGAAGAAGGCGGTGAAGCACCTCGAGAGCTTCCTGGAGAAGGCCGAGGGGTACACGAAGGGCAAGGTGGTGCTGGCGACGGTGTATGGCGACGTTCACGACATCGGCAAGTCGCTGGTGAACACCATCCTCAGCAACAACGGCTACACAGTGTTCGACCTCGGCAAGCAGGTGCCGGTGAACACGATCATCGAGAAGGCACAGGAGGTCGGCGCCGACGCGATCGGACTCTCGGCGTTGCTCGTGAGCACCAGCAAGCAGATGCCGTTGTGCGTGCAGGAGCTCGATCGACGGGGCATTCACATTCCGGTGCTGATCGGTGGCGCGGCGATCAACCGCCGCTTCGGACGGCGCGCGATGTTCGTGGAAGGCGAGCGCGCGTACGAATCCGGCGTGTTCTACTGCAAGGATGCCTTCGAGGGGCTGGAGACCATGGACGCACTTCAGGATCCCGAGCGTCGCACCGTGATCACCGAGAAACTCCTGACAGACGCGCGCGCCGACGTCTTCCTGAACACGACTGTAGGCAAGGACATCCGCAGCGGCACGGCGGACGGTGCACGCAGTGAGGTGTCGCAGAAGGAAAGCGTGCCCACACCTCCGTTCCTGGGACCGCGTGTACTGGAGGACATTCCGCTCGACGAGGTGTTCAGCCTGTTGGATCTGGACGAGCTGTATCGCCTGCAGTGGGGTGGTCGCGGTTCGGGTCCGGAGTACGAGCGTGCCGTCCGCGAGGAGTTCGAGCCGGCCCTTGAGCGGCTCACGAAAGAATCCGCCGAGCTGGGCTGGGTGCATCCGCGCGCCGTGTACGGCTATTACCCGGCGCAGAGCGTTGGCAACGACATCATCGTGTACGATGTTGAGGCTTTCGAACGCGATGGAACGAAGGTGGAGCGCACACGCTTCCACTTCCCGCGCCAGGAAGGCCGCGAGCAACTCTGTCTTGCCGATTACTTCCGCTCGGCCGAGAGCGGCGAGATGGATTATGTGGCATTCCAGATCGTGACGGTGGGCGACGATGCCACGCGTCGCTTCGAGGAGCTGCAGGCCGCCGGTGAATACAGCGAGGCGTTCTACACGCATGGTCTTGCCGTGGAAGCGGCCGAGGCGGTGGCCGAGTGGCTGCATCGCCGGATCCGGAGCGAGCTGCAGCTTCCCGATGGCCGTGGCAAGCGGTACTCGTGGGGTTATGGCGCCTGCCCCGACCTCGAGGATCATGCGCAGCTCTTCGCGCTGTTGCCCGCCGAGGCCGCGCTGGGAATGGAGCTCACGTCAGCGTACCAGCTCATTCCCGAGCAGAGCACGGCGGCGATCATCATCCATCATCCGCACGCGAAGTACTACGCCGTGCGTACTGCGGCGGAAGCCGGAGCCGCGACATGAAGCCCGCGCTCGCACGGTTGCTGGACCCCGAAGCGCTCGTGCTGTTCGACGGCGCCATGGGCACGATGCTGTACGCCCGTGGCGTGTTCATCAACCAGTGCTACGACGAACTCAATCTTCGTTCGCCCGACATGATCCGCGATCTCCATCGCGAGTATGTGAGGGCGGGCGCCGAGGTGCTGGAGACCAACAGCTTTGGCGCCAACCGGCTGAAGCTTGCGCAGTTCGGTCTCGCGCCGCAGACGCGCGAGCTCAACCGTCGCGCCGCGGAACTCGCGCGCGAGGCCGCTGACGAGGGAAACGACGTGCTCGTCGCCGGCGCCGTGGGTCCCCTGGGTGTGCGCCTGGAGCCCTACGGTCCCACGTCCGCGGAAGAAGCGCAGGAGATTTTCCGCGAGCAGCTGGAGGGGCTCAAGGAAGGCGGGGCCGATGTGTTTCTGTTGGAGACCTTCGGCGACCTTCACGAGATCGGACAGGCCATCGCGGCTGCGAGGGCGGTGGATCCCGCGATCCCCGTGATCGCGCAGATGACCATCGGGTCTGATGGACTCACCCCCTATGGAGCGACGCCTGAGGATGTTGCGCGCGCGCTGGACCGATTCGGCGCCGACGTGATCGGACTGAACTGCTCGGTGGGTCCGCAGACGATCCTGGAAGCCATCGAAAAGATGGCGCCGTTGACGACGAAGAAGCTGGCCGCGCAGCCCAATGCCGGCATGCCGCGCGAGGTGGGTGGGCGAAGCATGTACATGGCGAGCGCCGAGTACATGGCGAGCTATGCCCGGCATCTCGTGCAGGCCGGCGCCAAGGTGGTGGGCGGATGCTGTGGCACCACCCCCGAGCATATCCACGCGATGTGCGAGGGAGTACGACCGCTCAGTCCGCGATTCGCGCGCTCCGGCGCGCCAGTCATGGCGCCTGGCGCGTCACCAGTGCTGCGTCAGGCACCGCGCACACCGGATGTGGAGGCCACTCCGCTGGCCGAGCGGTCGAAGTGGGGAGCGAAGATCGCGAATGGCACCTTCGTGACCTCGGTGGAGATCGTTCCGCCACGTGGCGTGGACGCCACCGGCATGCTCGCCGATGTCGCGCTGCTGCGCGACGCAGGCGTGGATGCGGTGAATGTGCCTGATGGCCCACGAGCGCAGAGCCGGATGGGTGCGCTGCTCACTTCGTTGTTGATCGAACAGCAGGTGGGGATCGAGGCGGTGACTCACTACGCGTGCCGCGATCGCAACCTGCTGGGGATGCTGAGCGATCTCCTGGGCGCCGCAGCTGTGGGATTGCGCAACATGCTGCTCATCACCGGCGATCCGCCGAAGATGGGGCCGTATCCCAGCGCGACAGCGGTGTTCGACATCGATGCCATCGGGCTCACCAACCTCGTGCGCAACCTGAATCACGGCCGCGATCCGGGTGACAACTCCATTGGCGCGGGGACGAAGTTCGTGATCGGAGTTGGTGTGAATCCGGCGCCGATCGATATCGAGCAGGAGCTGAAGCGATTTGCGTGGAAGGTGGAGGCGGGAGCGGAGTTCGCCGTCACGCAGCCGGTATTCGACGTGCGTCAGCTCGAGAGTTTCCTGCGGCGCACCGAGGACTCACGCATCCCGATCGTGGCGGGGATCTGGCCGCTCGTGAGCATCCGGAACGCGGAGTTTCTGGCGAACGAAGTGCCGGGGGTGAGCGTGCCTGACGAGATTCTCACGCGCATGCGGAAGGCGAGCGAGCGATCGAAGGAGCACGCGCTGGCGGAGGGAATCGCGATCGCGCGCGAGATGCTGGACGGCGTGGGGGGGAGTGTGCAAGGTGTGCAGGTCTCGGCGCCCTTCGGGAAGGTGGCGTTGGCGCTCGAGGTGCTGGAAGGGCACGTGGGGGGGTAGGCCGCTGGGCGCTGGTGGTGCAGGGCGACCGATCGTATTTTCGCTCGCTCGGATGTCGTATGCCGTCTTCGTCTTCGCCGCCTACATATGCGCTCACTCGCCGCTCTGCTCGCGCTGGTTGCGAGCCCTGTCGTCAACTCGCTAACGCCTGGCCTCGCGCCCGCTCCCGCCGGCATTCCCTCACTCGCCGAGCCCAGCCTCTCCCCCAATCACCGCGAGATCGCCTTCGTCTCCGGCGGCGACATCTGGACAGTGCCCTCCGCCGGCGGAGAAGCGCGGTTGCTGGTAGCGCATCCCGCCACCGAAAGCCGGCCGATGTGGTCACCCGACGGAACGCGACTGGCCTTCGTGTCGAACCGGTCAGGCAATGGTGACATCTATGTATTGACGCTCGCCACCGGCGAACTGACGCGCATCACCTGGGACGATGTCAACGAACAGCTCGACAACTGGAGCCGCGACGGACAGTGGCTCTGGTTTTCCTCGAGCAGCCGCGATATCGCGGGGATGAGCGATGTGTTCCGCGTGCGTGCGAGCGGAGGCACGCCAATGCCGGTGGCGGGCGACCGCTACGCGAGTGAGTACTGGTCCGCTCCCGCGCCCACGGGGGGCGACGTGGCCATCACGGCGCGAGGTATCACGAATGGTCAGTGGTGGCGGAATGGCCACAGCCACATCGACGAGAGCGAAATCTGGCTGGTGCACGACGTACCACCAGGCTCGACGAACTCTCCGCGGTACGAGCAACTCTCGCCCGGCGGCGCCAAGAGTGCATGGCCGATGTGGTCGCGCGATGGCGCCACGCTGTATTTCATGAGCGACCGCAGCGGGTCGGAGAATCTCTGGCGACGTGCACGTGCGGGGGGCGAGGCGGAACAGCTCACGCGATTCACGAAGGGGCGCGTGCTCTGGCCCGCCATCTCCGCTGATGGCGCCGCCATGGTGTTCGAACGCGACTTCGCGGTGTGGATGTACGACATCGCCGGTGGTTCGGCCCACAAGGTGGACATCGCGTTGCGCGGCGCGCCGGCCAGCACGGTCGCGGAGCACCAGACTCTATCGACCGGATTCCAGCAGCTCGCCCTGGCACCCGACGGCAAGAAGGTGGCGGTCATTCTCCGCGGCGATGTGTACGCCGCCAATGCGAAGGAAGGCGGCGAGGCCACGCGCGTGACGAGCAGCGCTGGGAGCGAGGATCATCTGGCGTGGGCTCCCGACAGCCGACGCCTGGCGTACACCAGCGATCGCGGCGGCGCATCGCACATCTGGCTCTACGATTTCAGCAGCCGCACGGAGCGGCAGCTCACCTCCGGTGCCGGTAATGAGATCACACCGCGCTGGTCTCCCGACGGCTCGCACATCGCG
>JBBSVF010000153.1:0-7172 GCA_038233745.1 Gemmatimonadales bacterium | reverse complement strand
TGCGGAGGCCTATGCGAAGGTGCTGGTGAGCGAGCGCACCGATCAGGTCTGGCACTGTTACCTGCCCGATGCGCGACCGGGGCAGTTCTACGGCTATCGGGTTCATGGACCGTACGACCCGGCGCGCGGTCTTCGCTTCAACCCGGCGAAGTTGCTGATCGATCCGTACGCCAAGGCGATCACCGGCACGATCCGGTGGAGCAATGACCTGTTCGCGTATACGGTGGGAAGCAACACGGAGGACCTCGAGCCCGATCCTGACAACTCGGCCGGCGGCGTGCCCAAGTCGGTGGTGATCGATAACGCCTTCTCGTGGGGCGACGACAATCCGCTCGAAATTCCGTACAACCGCACGCTGATCTACGAATGTCATGTGAAGGGGATGACCATGCGGCATCCCGACGTACCTGCGGAGCTGCGCGGCACCTACCTGGGACTGTGCAGCGATCCGATGATCGAATACTTCCAGCAGCTCGGCGTCACCGCGATCGAGCTGCTGCCGGTGCACCAGTTCGTCGTGGATCGGCATCTGGCGGAACAGGGGCTCACGAACTACTGGGGTTACAACAGCATCGGCTTCTTCGCGCCCGATGTACGCTACGCTACGCGCGGACTCGGCAACCAGGTGTACGAGTTCAAGACGATGGTGAAGACCCTGCATGCGGCCGGGCTCGAGGTGATCCTGGATGTAGTCTACAACCATACTGGCGAAGGAAACCATCTGGGGCCCACGCTGTCGCTGAAGGGAATCGACAACACCACGTACTATCGGCTGGAGCCGAAGGATCCGCGCTTCTACACGGACTTCACCGGCACCGGAAACTCGCTGAACATGAATCACCCGCGCACCATCCAGCTCGTGATGGATTCGCTGCGCTACTGGGTGGACGAGATGCACATCGACGGCTTCCGCTTCGATCTGGCGCCGGTGCTGGCGCGCGAGGCGTATCACGTGGACAAGCTCTCCGCGTTCTTCGACATCATGCAGCAGGACCCCACGCTGGCGCGCGTGAAGCTCATCGCGGAGCCGTGGGATGTGGGTCCGGGCGGGTATCAGGTGGGCAATTTCCCGGTGCGGTGGACGGAGTGGAATGGCAAGTATCGCGATGCCGTGCGCAAGGTGTGGAAAGGCGAAGCGGGCCAGATTCCCGAGCTGGCGAGCCGGCTGGCTGGCTCGAGCGACATCTTCAAGGGCAGTGATCGCGGCGTGTACGCGAGCATCAACTTCATCACCGCGCACGACGGGTACACCCTGCGCGATCTGGTGAGCTACGAGCAGAAGCACAACGAGGCCAACGGCGAGGGGAACCGTGACGGTCACAACGACAACATCAGCCGGAACTGGGGCGCCGAGGGAGAGACCGACGAAGCAGCAATCGTGGAGACGCGCTACCGGGTGATGCGCTCGTTCCTCGCCACACTGCTCTTCTCTCAGGGCGTGCCGATGATTGCTCACGGTGACGAGATCGGACGCACGCAGGGGGGAAACAACAATGCGTATGCGCAGGACAACGAGATCACCTGGATGAACTGGGATCTGGACGAGCGGCAGAAGGGGCTGCTCGCGTTCACGCGCCGGCTGGTAGCCCTGCGTCAGGAGCTGCCGACGCTCCGCCGGCGGCACTTCTTTCGCGGAGCGGCACTGCCGGGCTCCGATCGCAAGGATGTCTGCTGGATCCACACCGACGGCCAGGAGCTGGAGCCGGAAGACTGGGTGGACGCGAATGGCCGAGTGCTCGGTATGCTCATCGACGGGTCGGCTACCGACGAAGTTGATGAACGAGGACGGGCGCTGGAAAGCGATACGGTGCTCATCGCGCTGAACGCTGGCGACTCCGCGGTGGAGTTCACCCTGCCTCCGGCTCAGGAGGGGCGTGAATGGAGCATCATGGTGGATACGGCCCGTGAGACACCTCCCCTGGCGAAGAACGGCCGCTTCATGCTCGACGCGCACGCGCTGGTGCTCGCGCGCGCCGGACAGGACCGGCGCGTGCCCACGGCCAGCGACGCGCGCCGCGAGGCACTCACGCCACAGGAGCAGCACGCACCATGACACAGATCGACGACGAGACGCGCCGTGCCCTGATCGAGGGACGCCATGGCGACCCTCACGTGATCCTTGGTCCGCATGCGGCAACCGACGGCAGCGGCGACGGTGTGACCGTCAGCGTGTATCAGCCCGCCGCCGCCGACTGCATGCTGATTCGCGAGGGCGTGGCGCGCACGATGACGAGCGAGGGCGTTGGTTTCTTCTCGCTCGCGGTGCGTGGCGCCTCATTGCCGCTGGATTATACGCTCCGATTCATCGCAGAGGACGGCCATGCCTGGGAGCGCGGCGATCCATATCGCCACACGCCGACGGTGGGCGACAGCGATCTCTACTACTTCCGCGAAGGGACGCACCGCCGGCTCTGGCATATGCTTGGCGCGCATGAGCGAACACACGGTGGCGACGAAGGGACGGCATTCGCGGTGTGGGCGCCTGATGCCTCACGGGTGAGCGTGGTGGGCGACTGGTGCGGATGGGACGGCCGCCAGTTCCCGATGCGTCGCATGGGAGAGAGCGGGGTGTGGGAGCTGTTCGTTCCCGGCGTGCGTGCCGACGCGCTCTACAAGTACGAGATCCGCACTCGCGAGGGACTGCTTCGTGTGAAGACCGATCCGATGGCGGCCAAGATGCAACAGGCGCCCGAAGACGCATCCATCGTGGTGAGCTCACGCACGCACGAGTGGGAGGACGATGCATGGATGGCGGCGCGGCCCACGCGCCATCCCGTGTGTGAACCGGTGCACATCTATGAGGTGCATCTGGGATCCTGGGCACGAATCCCCGAGGAGAGCGACCGCTCGCTCACCTATCGCGAGATCGCTCCGCGGCTGGCGTCGTACGTGAAGGAGATGGGTTTTACGCACGTGGAGCTGCTCCCGGTAAAGGAGCATCCGTTTTACGGGTCGTGGGGCTATCAGGTGACCGGGTACTATGCGCCCACGTCCCGCTACGGGACGCCGGACGACCTGCGGTATCTGGTGGACACGCTGCACCAGGCGGGAATCGGGGTATTGCTGGACTGGGTACCCGCACACTTTCCGCGCGACGATCATGCGCTGCGACGCTTCGACGGGACCGCACTGTACGAGCATGAAGATCCGCGCCTTGGTGAGCACCCCGACTGGGGGACGCTGATCTTCAACTATGGCCGGCGGGAGGTGCGCAATTTCCTCGTGGCCAATGCACTGTACTGGCTTCAGGAGTTCCACGTCGACGGCCTTCGTGTGGATGCCGTGGCCTCGATGCTCTACCTGGACTACAGCCGCAACGACGGCGAGTGGGTGTCAAACAAGTACGGGGGGCGCGAGAACCTCGACGCCATCGATTTCCTGCGCGAGATGAACGCCGCGGTGCACGCTGAAGCGCCGGGCTGCATCACGATCGCGGAGGATTCCACCGCATGGCCCGGCGTCACAAGGCCGATCGCCGAAGGCGGGCTCGGCTTCTCGTTCAAGTGGAACATGGGGTGGATGCACGATACCCTGGAGTACTTCGAGCTCGATCCCATCTACCGTCGGTATCATCAGGACCTGCTCACCTTCGCCATGATGTACGAGCACAGCGAGCATTTCATCATGCCGCTCTCGCATGACGAGATGGTGCACCTGAAGGGATCGTTGTACGGCAAGATGCCGGGAGATCACTGGCAGCGGCTCGCCAACCTCCGTGCCTTGCTCTCGTATCAGCTCACACGCCCCGGCAAGTCGCTCCTGTTCATGGGCAACGAGTTTGCGCAGGAGGGAGAGTGGAATCACGATCGGTCTCTCGACTGGCACGAGGCGGAAGAGCCGGAACGCGCGGGGTTCAAGGAATTCGTGGCGAAGCTCGGCATGCTCTACCAGGCCACGCCGGCGCTCTGGGAGCTGGACGGCGAGCCGCGCGGTTTCGAGTGGATCGATGTGGGTGACAGGGACAACTCCGTGCTGTCGTTCCTTCGCTGGGGTGCGGACACACACGCAGTGGTGGTGCTCAATCTCACGCCCATGCCGCACCCCGCGTATCGCATTGGCGTTCCGGAGCTGGGCGAGTATCTCGTGGCTCTCTCGAGCGATGATGCAGAGTGGGGTGGAAGCGGATACGCGCATGAAGCGTTCATTTTGCCGGACGACATTCCCTACCACGGTCGCCGGTATTCCATCCAGGTGACGTTGCCGCCACTGTCCGCTACCATCCTCGTGCCGGCGCGCACCTTCGCACCGGGAGTCTGAGGCATGTCCGATCAGAACGAGATCACCCAGCGGCCCATGCTCCGGCGTCTCGCATCGCGGCTCGGCGTGCTGGACTCGTACGTCGATCAGTCAGGCGAGCGTGAACGGCTGACATCGGACGCCACGCGCGAGCGTCTGCTCCGCGCGCTGGGATTCGACGCCTCCACGGAGGAGCTGGCCGAGCAGGCACTGCGGGATCTGCGACGCCGGCGCCGGCGCGAGTGGATCGAGCCCACGCGCGTGGTGAGGCAACGCAGCCGCCAGCTCGCGCGCGTACGCACGCGCATGCCCACCATGCATGTCCACGAGGTGACGTGGACGCTTGCGCTGGTCACCGAGGAGGGCGTGAGACACGAATGGCGCGGCACCATTCCCGGAGGGCGCAGTCGCAAGGTGGAACTCACCCTCCCCATTGTGCCCCCGCTCGGCTACCACGAGTTGCACGTCAGTTTTGCAGCCGAGGGTCGCACGCGCACCGGGCGGCAGCGGCTCATCGTGGTGCCGAGTCACTGCATGCAGCCGGAGACGCGCCTTGGAGGACGACGCGGGTTTGGACTCACCACGAATCTCTACACCGTGCGCAGTGCCGAGAATTGGGGCGCGGGTGATTTTGGGGACGTCGGAGCGCTCGCAACATGGGTGGGGCAGCACGGTGGTGCCTTCGTGGGCACCAACCCGTTGCATGCGCTGAGAAACTCCGGCTACGACGTGAGCCCGTACAGCCCGATCACGCGACTCTTCCGCAATCCGCTGTATCTGCGCGTCACCGATGTGCCCGAACTCTCGCACGATGCACCTGCCCGTTCACTGATTGCCTCGCCGGCATTCCAGGAGCAGCTGAGCGAGCTGCGTGCCGCGAGCATGCTCGATTACGCGCGGGTGATGGCGCTCAGGACACCGGTGCTGGAATCGCTGCATGCCACCTTCGTGGAGCGCGAGGTGTCGGCGCGGACGCCGCGCGCGCGGTCGTACGCGGCGTACCTGCGGCGCGAGGATCCCCAGCTCACGCAGTTCGCTGTCTTCATGGCCATTGCGGAGGAGGAGGGGCCCGATGCACGACAGTGGCCAGACGCGCTGCGGCATCCCGGCAGTGAGGCGGTGGCCGCACGCGGGCGCGAGCTGTCGGCGCGCGTGGACTTTCACCGGTGGCTGCAATTCGAGACTGACCGCCAGCTCTCGATGGCTGCAGCCGATGCCTCCCGGGCGGGACTCGCACTGGGGCTCTACCAGGATCTCGCCGTCGGCTCGGCGCCCTCCGGCAGCGATGTGTGGTCGCATCCCGCGCTGTTCCTGCACGGCGCGACGGTTGGCGCGCCACCGGACATGTACTCGGACGAGGGGCAGAACTGGGGACTCCCAGCGATCAATCCGCATGTGTTGCATGCGAGCGGATACGACTACTGGACGCGGTTGTTGCGCGCCGGATTTCGCCACAGTGGCGCGCTGCGCATCGATCACGCACTCGGGCTCTTCCGCACCTTCTGGGTGCCGGAGGGGGAATCGGCGCGCGAGGGCGCGTTCGTGCGGGCGTACCGCGATGAGCTGTTCGGGATTCTCGCGCTCGAAAGCCTCCGCCATGGCGCGCTCGTGGTGGGCGAGGATCTGGGCACCGTGCCACCGGAGGTACCGCAGGTGTTCGCGCGCTGGGGCGTGCTGAGCAGCAAGGTGCTGGTGTTCGAGAGCGACATCACTACGGGACAGTTTCGCGAGGCACGCGAGTATCCGCGCATGGCGCTGGCCACGGTGAATACCCATGACCTTCCGCCGATCGTCGGATGGATCGAAGAGCGTGACATCGAAATCCGCAGCGCGGTCGGCGACCTTTCGCACGCGGAGCTTGCGGCATCCATCCGGGACATGCGCCGCAGCGACCGATGGGCGCTCGTGAGTTCGCTCGTCGCGGCCGGGCTGCTTCCCGAATCGGCACCCGAGGCGTTCGACATGCGGGCGCTCATTCGCGCAGTGCATGCTTTCGTCCGCCGAACCCCGTCGGCGCTCGTGGGACTCTCACTCGATGACCTGGCCATGGAGTCAGCGCCGGTGAACATTCCCGGTGTGTGGCAGGACAAGTATCCGAGCTGGTCGCGCCGGATGCGCGAACCACTCGGCCAACTGTTGTCCGGCGGCGGAATGGAGGCGCTTCTGGGCACGGAGGGCGCCGAGGGCTTCGCATGAGTGCGCAGTGCCAGAGGCGGCAGTGAACCAGCACGACGTGCGGCTACCGCTCACGGCCACGTACCGGTTGCAGCTCAACGAGCAGTTCACGCTGCATCATGCGCTGGCGCTCGTGCCGTACCTCGAGCGGCTCGGCGTCTCGCATCTCTACCTCTCGCCCGTGCTCACTGCGCGCGCGGGAAGCACGCACGGCTATGACGTCGCCGATCCCACGCATGTAAGCGACGCGCTTGGCGGCGAAGCGGCGCTCGTGGCGCTGGCCCACGCCGCACACGCCTGCGGGATGGGGGTGCTACTGGACATCGTGCCCAATCACATGGGTATCGGCCACGACAATCCCTACTGGGACGACGTACTGCTGCACGGCGAGGCGTCGCGGTATGCGAGCTGGTTCGATGTCGCGTGGCGAGGCTCCGTTTCCGCACTGCGCGACAAGATCCTCCTGCCGGTGCTCGGCTCTCCGCTGCGCACAGTGCTCGAGCGAGGGGAGCTGAGGTTGATGGCAGTGGAGGGCCGGCTGCGCCTTCACTACTTCGACAGACACTTCCCAATCGATCCCGCGACGGTCGAGCCCGAGCTCGCGCGCCGCGCGAGTGGTAACGACGCAGAGCTGAAGCTGGCCGAGTGGGCGGCGGGAGCGGAAGGACGCGAACGGCAGCATGCATTGCTGTCACGGCAGCACTACCAGCTGGCCTACTGGCGGAGCGCGCGACGCGACCTGAACTACCGGCGCTTCTTCG
>JBBSVF010000152.1:0-7216 GCA_038233745.1 Gemmatimonadales bacterium | reverse complement strand
TAGAGGTCCGGCGAGCTGTACGTCCAGAGCACGTCGACTGCGACGCGCAGCGTGATGCCCGCCCGTAGATGGCCGGCATCACGGAGGTGGGTGGCGTTGACCGTCATGCGACGCCGGCGGTCGGTGTCGAGTTTCGCGTGCAGCGTCGCCATTTCCGCATCCGACGCGGCCGCATCACGCACGAGCAGCAGAATCGGCGAGACGAGTGGCGCGACCTCGGCGGTGAGCTGTCCCCAGCGCGCGACCAGTCGTCGAGGATCGGACTCCCGGGCACGCACATCATCCGAGCGGCGCTCGGCGTGAATGGCACCCGCGCCTGCAAGGCGTAATTCGCGAATGGCGAGCACCAGGCCGGGCTTCCCCCGAAATGCCTTGTAGATCGTCTCGGCCGAGACACCGGCCGCTGCCGCGATGGAGGAGACGGTCGTCGACGCGTAGCCGTGGGAGAGGAACAACCGCTCGGCCGCCTTGAGTACGGCGGCGCGATTCCGTGCCGCCTGCGCGCGCCGTGCCGTGGCGTCGTAGCGACGCTTGCCCTTGACCAGTCGTATCATTCGTTCCATAGTAATGTATTCATTAAAGCATGCTGTATCCGAATTCTATCCCGCGAGGCGTGCCGATGGAAGACTCTCTGATGGGTGACGGGCCGGAAAGAATGGTCGACCGACTGGCGCAGGCGACGAACGCGCACGATCTCGACGCGCTCGTGGACTGCGTCGCCGCCGATTACCGCAACGAAACGCCGTTGCACCCATCCCGCAGCTTCGTGGGGCGCGAGCAGGTGCGGCGCAACTGGGAGCAGATCTTCACGCACGTGCCCGACCTGCACGCGAGCGTCGTGCGGCGAGCGGTGTCCGGAGACTCCGTATGGTCTGAATGGGAGATGCGCGGCACTCGTCGCGACGGGGCTGCGCACCTGATGCGTGGCGTCATCATCTTCGAGGTGTGCGATCATCGCGCGGCGTCGGCCCGCTTCTACCTCGAGCCGGCACAGGACACCGGCGAGAGCGTAACCGACGCAGTCCGCGACACCATCGCTCCGGCGCGCAGCGGGGCACCGTGATTCTCGTCGCCGGCGCAACCGGGACGCTGGGGACGCGGCTCGTTCGGCGCCTTTGCGCCCGCAGCCTCGCCGTGCGCGTGCTGACGCGCGATCCCGCTCGCGCGGCGCACCTCGCCGCCTACGGAGCCGAGGTGCTCGTTGGCGACCTCCGTGACGCGGCGAGCATACGCCGCGCAGCGATGGGCGCCGACACGATCGTTGCGGCTGCACATGGATTCTCCGGCACCGGCGGAAGCTCGCCGCACACCGTCGACCGCCTCGGTAACAGGCAGCTCGTGGACACCGCGGCAGCGGTAGGTGCCGAGGTCATCCTCCTTTCCGTCGTCGGTGCATCGCCGCGCAGCCCCCTGGAGTTGTTTCGCGCAAAGTATGACGCGGAGGAGTATGCGCGGCGCAGTGGCGTGCCCCTGACCGTGGTGCGTGCGACAGCGTTCATCGAGACCTGGATGGAGATCCTCGGCGAGCCCATACGCCGAGGGGGCCGTGGTCTCGTGTTCGGTCGCGGGCACAATCCCATCAACTTCGTCTCTGCCGACGCCGTCGCCGCACTGGTGGAACGTGCAGTCGTCGATCCCGCGCTGCGCGGAGAGACCATCGAGATCGGTGGTCCGTCGAACGTCACGCTCACCGAGTTCGTCGCGCTGCTCGCTGATCGTGCGGGCCGGCCGAGCGTACCGCGGCGGGTGCCACGGCCGGTGTTGCGAGCGATGTCGATCCTGCTGCGCCCGATTCGGCCCGCCCTCGCCGCGCAAGCGCAGGCGGCAGTCGTGATGGACACGAGAGACATGCGTTTCGATTCGACGTTGCTGCGGCGGCGATTTCCGGACTTGCCCGACGTCGATATTCAGCAGCTGCTCGGTTGAGCGACAAGTCACTAGCGCCAGCCGGCGTTTTGTGCCCATCGTGGGTTGTCCGCAGCGTTCGTGAGCACGTGGAAATATGTCGCCCGAAGACCGCGCTGAGACGAAAGGCGGGAAGGTGCCTTTGGAAGCTTGCGCATGAGTTGATCTCTCCGTATATACAAGTATATCCATACGGAGATGCAGATGTCGATCGCGCGCAGCCGGACGTTCCGGAGTGGAAACAGTGAGGCACTTCGCCTGCCCAAGGACGTGGCCTTCGGTGAGGACGTCGAGGTCGTGATGGTCCGTGCTGGTGACGTGCTCACGGTCTACCCGGCGGCGCTAGCGGTCCCCGACATGATTGTTCGGCTGCGCGAGCTTCCTGTCCCTCACGATGTGGAGACCCGCGACATCGAGGATCTGCCCGAGCGGCCCGGGCTCTAGATGGCGTACCTGACCGACACCAACGTCGCCATCCATCTTCGGGACGGCGACACTGAGGTCATGGATCGGGTTGCAGCCCTCGGCGACGCGGTGCTGATGTCGGTCGTGACGCGGGTGGAACTGGAGGGCGGCGTTTACCGGGATCCATCCCAGGCCGCAGTCCGGCGAGCGCGACTCGACACCATGCTCCTGTCGATTCCTGTGTTGGCCTTCGACGACCAGGCGGCTGATGCATACGCAACCATCATTGCGCATTGCGGCTACTCCCGCCGGAAACTCCTCGACCGGATGATCGCCGCACAGGCACTCGTGCATCGTGCGACGCTCGTCACGCTGAACGGGAACGACTTTTCAGACGTCCCCGGCCTGCGGCTCCTCGCGTGGTGAGAGCTGGCCACCGCGCGCACCATGCTCAGCGCGCGGGAAACCGCATCCCTTCCACGATGCGGACGAGGCGCGCATGCGAGCGCAGCGCGGTAAACGACGGATCACTGCGAAGGAAGATGAGTGCCGGGGTGCGAGCCGCATATGCGCGTTCGAGAATGTCGAGCGCACGCGTCGTGTCGCCTGCCATCGCGCTGATCGCGGCGACGCGCATCGAGTCGGGGCGCGCGCTGCTTCGTTCGTCCACGATCAGCCAGCGGTGCCAGAAGGACTTCATCCCGCCGACCGTGAACGCGCGTTGCAACGCCTGCACCTCCTCGGTGCTCGCTCCGCGCAGCGTCGCCACGCGCAACAGCTGCGGCACTGCCTCAGTCTCGCGCCCCTCCGCAAGCAACACACTCCACGTGCCATGCGGCGCCGCGGGACCGAGACCGAGCGCGATCGCGTGCAGAGGATCCAACTGCTCGGCGCGCGCAAAGGCGGTGCCCGCTTCCCGGAGGCGGCCCGCCGCGAGATACTCCTCCCCGAGCGTATAGCGCAAGCGCGCGTCGAGCGGATCGGCCGCGAGCCCGCGCAGCCGCGCCGCCGCGGCGTCATCGGGACGGTTCATCGCGCGCCAATAGTTGCCGAGTTGGTGCCATGCATGCGGGTCGTTCGGGTTCAGCACGGTCGCCTTCCGCAACGAACGCTCGGCGTTCGACCAATCCCAGTCGAAAAAGAGCTGCACCATCCCGCGCGCCACGTACGCTTCGCCGATGGTCGAATCGAGCGCAAAGGCGCGGTCGGTTGCAGCGCGTACCTCAGGCAGTCCGCGTTCGGCAGGGATCTCGCCGAAGTACACGAGCGGCGCGACGACACTTGCCTTGGCCGCCCACGCGAGCGCGAATCCTGGTTGCCGCTCGATGGCGCGATCGAGCAGCTCGGCGGCGCGCTGCATCGCGTCGGGCCGAAGGCGGCTGCGCAGCGCGAGCGCACGCAGGTAGAAATCGTACGCCTCCGGATCAATCTTGCCTCGCGCGGTCACCGCGTCGTACGTCGCCGGCACGCGTAGCGCGAGGGCGCTGGCGATCGCGCCCGCGATCTCATCCTGCACCGTGAGGACGTCGGACATATCGCGGTCGTATTCGTCCGACCAGAGCTGTAGACCGCTCTTGGCATCCACCAGCTGCACCGCGACGCGCAGGCGAGCACCGGCACGCCTCACGCTCCCCTCGAGAACTGCGTCGACGCCGAGGGTGTCCCCAATACGCCGAGCGTCGAGGTTGCGGTCGCGCAGTGCGAACGCGGAGCTTCGCGCCGCCACGCGCAACCCGGAGATGCGGCCCAGCGTGGTGGTGAGCTCCTCGCTCAGGCCGTCGCTGAAGTAGCGGTTCGCTGTATCACCGCTCATCTCCACGAACGGAAGGACGGCAAGCGAACGCGGAACCGCTATGGATTCACGCCCATCCCGCCACCGCGCCGCGAGCGAGAACGCCGCCGCGAGCGCAATGCCCGCGATCACGATCGACGCGATGACGACGCGTCGCCGCGCACGTCCGGGTGTGCGAACGCGCAGCGAAGATGACACGTCGCCGTCGCCAGCGAGAAATGCGTCAAGGTCGCGCTCAAGCTCCACTGCGCTTCCGTAGCGTTCCTCGGGCGCCTTGTGCAGCAGTCGCTCGACGATGCGCTGCAGCGCCGCGGGTACACGTGGCTGCACCTCCGCGAGCGACGCCGGAGGGTCGTGCGCAATAGCGAGCATGACAACACGGTCGCTATCCCCCCGGAACGGACGCGTGCCCGCGAGCGTCTCGTGCAGCATCGCGCCCAGCGACCACAGGTCAGAGCGATGATCGAGTCCGCTGCCGCTGACCTGCTCCGGCGACATGTACGCGATCGTGCCAGGCCTGATGCCGGTCCGAGTGATGCCCGAGTCGCCAAAGCGCGCGAGGCCAAAGTCGAGCAGCCGCGTCACGCCATCGAGTCCCAGCATGACGTTGCCCGGCTTCACGTCGCGGTGCACGATGCCGCGCGCATGGACGGCGCCGAGTGCGCGCGCGATGTCGCGGGCGATCGTCACTGCATCGCGCGCCGGTAGCGGCCCCCGTGCGATCCGCTGCCGCAGCGTTTCTCCCTCGTACAGCGCCATCGCGATGTACGGGCGGCCGTCGTCCGTCTCGCCAATCTCGTGGACCGTGCAGACGTTGGGGTGCGACAGCGTTCCGGCAGCACGCGCCTCCACGAGAAAGCGCTCGATGGCAACGACGTCCGGTGCCTCGTACGGCGGCAGAAACTTGAGGGCGACGTCACGATCCAGCCGCTGGTCGTGCGCGCGATACACCGCTCCCATGCCGCCGCGTCCGAGTAGCGCCGAGATATGGAAGCGGCCCACCGTGCGACCCAACATCGGGTCGGGAGGAACCGACTCCCCTTCAATGGCTGGCACCGCCGAACGCACCGCGCCGCCAAGCTGGTCAAAGAAACGCTCGGCTGCGTCGGCATGTGCGAGCAGAGAGATCAGCTGGTCGGCGAGTGCAGGCTTCGTTGCGCACGCGTCTCGCACGAATGCCATGCGCGCATCAGGTGGCAGCGCGAGAGCCCGTTCGTAGAGTCGCTCGGTCTCCTCCGTCACGCGCCGTCGCCGCCCGCCGCCTGCGTGAGATCGCGGTACAGCCATGCCTGCGCGAGTGCCCAGCGCCGTTTTACCGTGGCCGGCGACACCTCGAGCGCCACCGCGCTGTCCGCGATGGTCAGGCCGCCGTGGAAGCGGCACTCCACTACGCGCGCGAGTGACGGGTCGTCGCGCTCGAGCCGCACGAGCGCCTCCTCGACCGCCAGCAGCGCGTCGGCGTGCTGCCCCCCGAACTCGCTATCCGACTGAAGCGCGCGGTCGATCTCCTCGATCTCGACGCGACGACGAGCGCCGCCGCGCTTCTCGGCCTGCTGCCGCTTCGCATAGTCGAGCAGCACCTGTCGCATGGCGCGCGAGGCGACCGCCAGAAAGTGTGGGCGACTCGACCATCCCGGCGTGGACTGGTCGGCGAGCCGCAGATACGCCTCGTGGATCAGTGCCGTGGTACCGAGGGTATCGTCGCCCTGCCAGTCCCGGCGCTGGCGGCGCGCCACCTCGCGCAACTCGTCGTATACGAGCGGAACGAGGCGCTCGAACGCCTCGCGGTCGCCGCGCGCCACGTCCTGCAAGAGACGAGTGATCGTGTCCTGGCGCGAGACACTGTCGCTCTCGGAGGGCTGACGGGACTGGCTCACTCTCTCTTGCGGCAGAGGTGCGGGGACGCAGGCTACTGTCAAGATGGCGTGCGCGCAGGGCCCGGCCAAAGGCGCATTAGGCCTGGTGAGCCGGTCGAAACGTCATTTGTCGTATATGCCGCTACAGGGACGTCGTATGCGGGCCCCCAGGGGCGTGACGTCCAGACCTCGGCATGCGGAGCACACGATGAGACGGCAGACGAAAGGTGGGCGGGATTGGCGGCTGGCTGCAGTGAGCGTGGCAATCGCGGTGGGCTGCGCCGCGACGGCACTCGCCTGCACCGACTCGCTCGGCCCAGACGGATCAGATGATTATGGCCCCTTTGGCACGTGGGGAACTGCGGTGCGGATCGAGACCAGCACGCCCGGCGCACATCCCAACTTCAACACCACGTTCACCGAGGGCTGCCCGTCAGTGTCGCGCGACGGCAAGACCTTTTTCATGGCGTCCACTCGCCCGGGAAGCCAGGGCATCGACATCTGGGTGTCGCGACGGTCGAGCACCGATCAGCCCTGGGGCGACCCGGTGAACATGGGGGCCCCCGTAAACTCGGCCTCCAATGACTTCTGTCCCATGGCGTCTCGCGACAACAAAGAGTTCTTCTTCGTGAGCAACCGGCCGGGCGGATGCGGTGGCGACGACATCTACGTCACCCGTTTCAAGGACGATGGCTCGGTGGAAGATCCGCAGAATCTCGGGTGCACCCTTAACAGTGCGGGCAACGAGGCGGGTCCGGTGCCGATCCCGGAGCCGGGAGGACGCACGCTGCTCTATTTCTCCAGTACACGCCCCGGTGGCCCGTTGGCCGAGGCGGCGGGCGCCACCAGTGGCGATGCGGACCTCTATGTGAGCGTCGGGGCCAATGGAAGCTACGCCGCACCGACGCTCGTGCCGGGGGTGAATAGCGCACAGGAAGATGGGCAGCCATACATCCAGCGCGACGGCCTCGAGCTCTACTTCTTCAGCACACGTCCCGGCGGATTCGGTGCGCAGGACATCTGGCGTTCCACGCGCACCTCAGTGAACAGCGCATGGACGGAACCCGTCAATCTCGGCGACGGCATCAATAGCGCAGCGGGCGAGACCCGTCCCTCGACGTCATGGGACGGAACGACGCTCTACTTCGGTTCCACGCGTACGACGAACGAGAGCAACATCTTCACAAGCGTGCGCTCATCGGGGAAGGTGCCGCGCTGATGAGAGTAGTGCGCGAGCCCGGTCGGAGGTCGCCGGGCT
>JBBSVF010000151.1:0-7261 GCA_038233745.1 Gemmatimonadales bacterium | reverse complement strand
CGACTGGGGCAGCTACGTGGTGCGCGATGGGATGCTGGTGACGGGGCAGAATCCCGCGTCGTCCGCGGCGGCGGCGAAGGAGCTGCTGGCGATGCTGGGGTAGCGCGCCCATCGCAACGTTGGCTTGATTCGAGGCGGCGCAGCTGCGTGACGAGTCCCCGGAAGGCGGTGAAGGCGACCGGACTGGCCGAGACGTTGCAGGGCGCCGAGCCGTTCACCGTGTTCGCCCCGACGGACGCCGCGTTCGCCAAGCTGCCCGCCGGCACGGCCGAAGCGCTCCTCGCCGACAGGGAGAAGCTCGCGTCGATCCTCACGTATCACGTGAACTCCGGCAAGGTGATGGCGGGCGACATCGTCAAGACGAACGGCGCGACGCCGAACACCGTTAACGGGCTGCCGCTCGACATCGTCGTCCGCGACGGGAAGGTGTTCGTCAACGGCGCGCAGGTGGTCACCGCTGACATCCAGGCGTCGAACGGCGTGATCCATGTCATCGACTCGGTGTTGCTGCCGTCGGCTGCGCCAGTGCCCGCTGGTCGCTGACACCGCAGGCCTTTCTGCTCGCGCGGTAGTCATTGCCGCCGCGCGAGCCCCCGCATGATCCTTCCACCGTTGACGCCGTGCTCCGCTCCACATTCTTCGCAATGCTCGTCGCGACCGTCACCGCGGGATCACCATCCACCGGTACTTGCATGAGCGCCGTCGCACCCGATACCCTGGGCCTGTTTCCGCGCGTGGAGGGAACCAATCTCGAGGGCGAGCAGTTCACCCTGCCATCCGACTTCACGGGTGACCTGAATGTGGTGCTCGTGGCGTTCCAGCGAGAGCAACAGAGCGACGTCGACAGCTGGATGCCCTTCCTGAAGACACTCGGCAC
This sequence comes from Gemmatimonadales bacterium, assembly GCA_038233745.1. Taxonomy (GTDB): domain Bacteria; phylum Gemmatimonadota; class Gemmatimonadetes; order Gemmatimonadales; family Gemmatimonadaceae; genus AG11. The sequence continues at coordinate 6,384 of JBBSVF010000151.1, read as the reverse complement.
GGACCAGCGCGACCTTCGGGTGTGGGAGCTGCCGACCCTCGGGCGCCGTTACCGGCTGATGCGCCCGTTCATCGACGGCGGGATGCGCCGCGGCATTCCCGACGCTGCAGTCCGCGCCGCCACGATCACCCTCTATATCGACAAGCAACCCTTCCGGGAGTCGTTGGGCCTGCCTGATGAGGATCGCATTTTCGTGCTGCTCGTCGATCGGCAGGGCCGAGTGCTCTGGCGCAGCGACGGCCGCTTTGATGAGCGGAAGGGTGCGGCGCTGCGCTCCGCAACGGTCGCTGCGACGCGGCAGGGTTGAGGCGGATCAACAACGGCTTCCCCTAACTCGCCCGGACCGCTCGAGACACACACCCCCCTTCGAAGACACTGCATCTGCTCGGCTCCTGGACCGTGTCTAACTGCGCCTCCAGAGACAACGGGTGGTTGAGGGGCTGATCGCCTCACGCCAGAGGTCCCCATGAAGCGCCCCCTGTCTCCGCGCTTCATAACCGTCTGCACCCAGAAGCGATCTACGAACGTCTCTCCACTCGACCCGCGTGCTGTTTAGCTTACGCGATTACGTGACTCACTTGCGTACCTCCACACGGAACGTATCGTCGCCAAGAGTGCCTCGGCATGCCACGAGCTCGTTCTCCCTTCGCTCCTTACGGTCTCTGAGCATTAGCGTGACTCACTGCCATTCATCAAGGCCCTTCCTTTCGCGAGTGAGCTTTCGCGCAGTCCTCACGCGCGGCTTCCACGCGGTGTTGACGCTCGCTTGTACTCTCGCCACCCGCCAGCTCTCAGCACAGTCCGACAGGCTACAGAACCAGAACCGCTGCACTGTCACCTCGAGCCCTGTCCAGATGCTTCATACGAGCGATGGGCGTCCAGTGTACGTGGAAGCGCCCACCGGCAGTGGGAGTATCCGTGGCTTCACCCTGATTGGCGCCCCGTCGTGGGAATGGTTTGGAACGACAAGCCTGACGCCGTTGACTCCGAATGATTCCGTGGGCGCGCTGCGCTATGCGCGCCTTCTGAAGCGTCAGGTAAAGCGTTTCGGCTTCCGTATCGATTCTACTGGGCTTGCTACAGCGATCACGAGCGATACCAGCGATCGCAACGTCTATCGCCCCACACTTGTGCCATTGCATAGACACGCACCCGCTATCCTGTGGATTGAGCGAGACAGTGAGCCGGCCGTCTCGCCCGTCACATTGTGGCATTCGGTAGTAAATGAGAAGTATGCGAATGCGCATCGCATCTGGTCCGGCTCGCAGCTCAACTGGGATGGCGCCCAGGCTGCGTATAACGCCTCACGCACAGTCGCTCTGTTTGCGGTGCCATTTTTCAGAACAGGATTTGGGGGCGGTCTCTTGTTCATTCGCCTTGACAGTGGAGGCGTTCAGGTTCGCGAGGTGCCACGAGACGGCCTTCCGGACCATGCCTCCGTGGTCTCGCTCGAGGATTCGGGAAGGCGCTGGCTGATCGTCTATTCTGCCAGTGACCCAACCAGCGCAGTGTCGAATGGAACGCACCTTTTCAGCGCTGCGTTTTCGTGGGACACCGGACTCGCCAGCACGAGAAGGATTCAGTGGTCGGGCATGGAACACGCCTCGCACCCGCTGTTATCGCGTGTTGGCACTTCTCAAGAACTTCGGCTCGCGTGGACGCTCAGCGTGAGGGCCTCATCAGGAGGGGACTCACTCGCCGGATGGGTCTCACGTGACTTGGGTGCGACCTGGGAAGTGGTTGATCAGATCGCGCTCCCGGGACACGTCACACTGCTGACCGCCGCACATGTAGGTGGCGCACCGATTTACGCCGCGTTGCTCTCCGGGCGCACCGGTACCTCTTTGTCAGTCGTTTTGCACTCTTCCAACGTGCTCCGGGCGATACCACTACCCGTCCTCGCGGTCGCGAGCGCGCCGCAATGGATCCAGCTCGAACAGCAAGCGGAATTACTTTGGGGCGCTACCCGCCATGACGTGCAGTATGGTAGCGCACCTGTTACTGCCGCAGCGCGCTTTGCACTGCACTGCACTCCATGATTCACTACGCCACTTGTCGGTTTCGTGTGCCACCTAGCAGTCAGCCACGAGACAGATAAGTGGCTGCCGAATTCTGAACAGGTCGGATAAGTGGACACGTGGGCTCCACCGGCAACATGTTTGCCATCCTCAAGGAGCTCCGCCATGCCAAGACGTCCACGCCGGAATCACGCCGCCGCGTTCAAGGCGAAAGTCGCCCTCGCGACCGTTCGAAATGAAGGCCCCCTCGCGGAATTGGCCAAGCGGTTCGATGTGCATCCGCGCAGGTCACCGCCTGGAAGCAGCTGCTGAGCGGCGCGGCCACGGTGTTCGGCGGCGATGCGCCGGCGGAGACGGTGGTCGATGTCAAAACGCCCCACGCGAAGATTGGCGAGATGGCGCTCGAGAATGATTTTTAGAACACGCGCTCGGCATGGCCGGCCCGCTGAGCAGCAGGCGATCGGCGCGTATGACCTGGACCTGATGCGACGGATCGATGCCCTGCACCTGGAGGTTCCCGTCGCCGGCGCGCGCATGTTGCGCCGGTTGCTGCGAGGCGCGCGACCATCATTAGGCCGAACCACGTCTGATATCCGACCGAGGTACGCTCTACAAGAAGACGGAGCCACTTCTGGATGACATGGCTGCGCTCAGGCCGAGTCGGTGCGCTCAAGCCCCCGCCCCTACTGCACCGCATTGATCATGTCGAAAATCGGCAGGTACATCGCCACCACCATTCCGCCCACCACCACTCCCAGAAACACGATCATCACCGGCTCCATCAGACTCAACAACCCAGACACCGCCGCATCCACCTCTTCATCATAGAAATCGGCGATCTTCGACAGCATCTCGTCCAGTCCACCAGTCTGCTCGCCCACCGCGATCATCGAGATCACCATCGCCGGAAACACCGCGCTCTTCTGCAGCGGCGCGCTGATGGTTTCTCCCCCCGCAATCGACGTCCGCGAATCCATGATCGCATCCTGGATCACGCGATTACCGGACGTCTTCGCCGTGATCTCCAGCCCATCCAGAATGGACACCCCCGAGCCGATCAGGGTGCCGAGCGTGCGCGTGAAGCGGGACACCGCCGACTTGCGCAGCACGTCGCCCAGGATGGGCATCTTCAGCATCAGCCGGTCGATCACGAGCTTCCCGTCACTCGTGGCGTAATACTTCTTCAGGCTCGTGAACAGGCCGAAGATGCTGAGCCCCACCAGCCACCAATAGCCGGTGAGGAACTTGGACATCGCGATCACGACACGCGTGGGCAACGGCAGCGGCAATCCGACACTGGCGAACATCTTCTCGAACACGGGGATCACGAAGAGCAGCAGCACGATGATCGCGATGGCTGCCACGCTCATGATCACGCCAGGATAGATCATCGCGCCCTTCACCTTCCGGACAAGCGCGTCGTTCTTTTCCATGAACGTCGCAAGGCGCATGAGGATGGTGTCCAGAATACCGCCTGCCTCGCCGGCCGCGACCATGTTCACGTACAGATCGCTGAAGGCCTTGGGATGCTTTCGCAGCGCATCCGCCACGGTATGTCCGCTCTCCACATCGAACACCACCGCGTGCGTCACATCCTTGAGCGCCTTGTTCTCGCTCTGCTTCGCGAGAATTTCCAGCGCCTGCACCAGGGGGAGCCCGGCATTGATCATGGTGGAGAACTGCCGCGTGAAGATCACGACGTCGCGCATCGAGATCTTGCCACCGGCCTTCTTCTTCTTCGCGACGGCGGCCTCGTCGATCTTCACGACGTTCAGTCGCTGCTTGCGAAGCTGCGCAACAACGTCGTCCCGGTTGGGGGCCTCGATGGTCGCCGTCCGCAGATCGCCATTCAGTGCGCGCGCGGTATACGTGAAGGCTGGCATGTGCTGTCCTGGTGAATCGCAACCGATGCGCGACGTCTCCGACGTCGCTCACCGCTCACGAGATGTGATGTCCGGTACCTCTCCCTCTAGCGCTTCCCCGCCGGTCCAGCCGTGCCGGCCTTCTTGGCCTCGTCCTCGGGACTCTGCCCGATCATGCGCAGGAACTCGTTCGCATCGTGCGACGAGCGCAGACAATCGTCGAGCGCGACTTCGCGATTCATGTAGAGCCCGTACAGCGCGTCGTTCATGGTCTGCATCCCGAACTTCTTGCCCGACTGCATGGTGCTGTAGATCTGATGGATCTTGTCATCGCGGATGAGCGCCCTCACCGCCGGCGTCACCACGAGGATCTCCGCGGCCATCGACCGCCCGCGCCCCTTGGCCTTTGGCAGCAGGGTCTGCGTCACGATGCCCTCCAGCACGAAAGCGAGCTGCGCCCGCACCTGGCTCTGCTGATGGCTCGGGAACACATCGATGATGCGATTGATGGCCTCGGCGGCGCTGTTGGTATGCAGCGTCGCAAAACAGAGGTGGCCGGTCTCGGAGATGGTGAGGGCAGCCTGGATGGTTTCAAGGTCACGCAGCTCGCCCACGAGAATGACGTCGGGATCCTGGCGCAATGCGTACTTGAGACTGGCCTGGAAGCTTTTCGTGTCCGTCCCCACCTCGCGCTGGTTGACGATGCAGCCCTGATGGCGATGAATGAACTCGATGGGGTCTTCCACGGTGATGATATGCCCGCGCCGCTCCTTGTTGATCTTGTCGATCATGGCCGCGAGCGTCGTGCTCTTCCCCGAGCCGGTGGGCCCCGTGATCAGCACGAGCCCACGCGGACGCTCGGCCATCTTCCGGATGACGTCCGGCAGCTTGAGCTCGTCGAAGGTCTTGATGTTGAAGGGGATCTGCCGGATGACCATGCTCACGCAGCCGCGCTGCTTGAAGCAGTTGCCGCGGAATCGCGCGAGATTCTGGATGCCGAAGGAAAAATCGAGCTCGTCCTCCATCTCGAAGCGCTTCTTCTGGTTCTCGGTGAGCACCGAGTACGCCAGCTGCAGCGTGTCCTTTGGCGTCATGATGGACTCGATGGTCGAGCTGTCGATCTCGCCATCGATGCGCATCTTGGGGCGCTCGCCCGCCGTGATATGAAGGTCGCTCGCGCCGCGCTCGATCATCTCCTCGAGCAGCACGCGGAGGTTGACGGCGGTGGCGGGGGCTGGTGCTGCAGGTGCGGTCATCTGGTTGCGGATTCCGGTGATCGGTGGAGCGGCGGGCAGAACGGCTTGTCCACCCCGACGCGGAGCGCCCGGGGCCACAGTACTGACGATTCACTCCGGCGAATGACTACGGTGTGATCTGCGTCACGCCGTCGTTTCGCGGATGACCTGTTCCAGGGTGGTGATCCCCTTCATGACCTTCATCCAGCCATCCATGCGGAGGGTCAGCATCCCCTCGTCCACGGCGGCATCGCGGATCTCCGCGGCGCCGACGTTCATCAGGATGAGCTTTCGCAGGTTGGGCGACATGGGCATCACCTCGTACACACCCTGCCGCCCCTTCATGCCGCCGCCATTGCACTTGTCGCAGCCCTTGCCCTTGAAGTACGGGAGCGCCGAGACGGTGGTGTCGAGATCGATGTTGGCGAGCAGCGGTGCGGCCTCCTTGGTGGCCCTCGCCTTCGCATTCTCGATGGTCTCGGGCGTGAAGCGCAGCTCCCGCAGCGTGGTGGTGGGCTTCACCTTGGCGGCGTCGAACTCCTCGAAGGTGGGCGTATACTGCACCTTGCAGTCGCCACAGATGCGACGCAGCAGGCGCTGCGCCAGCACGAGGTTCAGCGCCGACGCCACGTTGAAAGGCTCGAGACCCATGTCCATGAGACGCGTGACAGTCTCCGGCGCACTGTTGGTGTGCAGCGTGGAGAGCACCATGTGGCCGGTGAGCGCTGCCTTGATCGCAATGCCACCGGTCTCCAGGTCACGGATCTCGCCCACCATGATGATGTTCGGATCCTGCCGCAGGAACGCCTTGAGCGCCGCGGCGAAGGTCATTCCGATCTCGGTCCTCACGAGCACCTGATTCACCCCGTAGAGATTGTACTCCACGGGATCCTCGGCGGTCATGATGTTGACGTCGATGTTGTTGACCTTGGAGAGCGCCGAGTAGAGGGTGGTCGTCTTGCCCGAGCCCGTTGGGCCGGTGACGAGCACCATGCCATACGGGTTCGACACCGCCTCCATGAGGTCCTTCTCGGCCTTGGGCTCGATGCCGAACTTCTCGAGGTCCAGGGTGAGGTTGCCCTTGTCCAGAATCCGGAGCACGATCTTCTCGCCGAACAGCGTCGGCAGGGTGGAGACGCGGTAGTCGATCACCTTCTTGCCGATCTTCAGCTTGATACGCCCATCCTGCGGCACGCGTCGCTCGGCGATGTTGAGTTGCGCCATGATCTTGAAGCGCGAGATGAGCGCCGCCTTGAGCTTCATGGGCGG
>JBBSVF010000150.1:0-7315 GCA_038233745.1 Gemmatimonadales bacterium | reverse complement strand
GGCCGGCCGCACATGGGTACTCGGCGCGCGGCACGACATTCCCGCGCTCATGGCGGCCTGCGACGTGGTGGTGCACAGCTCCGTGCTGCCGGAGCCATTCGGGCGCGTGGTGGTGGAGGCGCAGCTTGCAGGCCGACCCGTCATCGCCGCCGACGCTGGCGGTGTGCGGGAAATCGTCGAGGATGGCGTGAGCGGGCTGCTCACTCCCCCTGGCGACGTGGGCGCTCTGCGCGCGGCGATTTCACGAGTGCAGAACGACCCCGCGCTCCGTGAGCGGTTGCGCGATGGGGGACAGCGATCGGCGCGCGCGCGGTTTACCACGGCGTCTCTCTTCGGTGCGGTGGACGCCGTGCTTGCGCCCCTGATCGGGTGATCCGGGGCGCGGCTTGCCTCAGGTGGACTTGAAGGCAGCGCAGCCCGCTTCCTGCGCGCGGATTACAGCATACACCCCGGATGGCTGCAGCAGCACGCCAGGGAGCAGATTCGCCTTCAGCTCTTCATAGACGTCGGCCATCTGCTTGTTGTCGCGCTTCGCGAGCCGGCCAGCGAAGTTGCGGGTGGCCTTGTTGCAGGCCAGGAGTATGGCGCCGCGTGCGCGAAGGGAATCCAGTGATGCGCCCTGAGTGACGAGTGCCTTCGCGTCATCAGCCGCGATCATCGCGAATGGATTCCGCACCGCCCGTGTGCCCGTCTGCGGGTCATCGAGCTTGACCATCTCGCCGAGGCTGTACGCCTTCCAGATGCTGTCGTTGAAGGCCAGCACGGTCCCCATGTGGCGCATCACGACTACGGGCACGGTCTCGGCGTCACTCGTCCCGAACTGTTCATGATAGCCGGCCATGAAGGTAGAGGCCTGCTCGAGCGCCATGCCCTCCTCAACTGTCGCCGAGTCGAAGACTGCCTTGTGCTTCACGCTTCGGAGACGCTGCGTCCAGCTGTCGTCGAAGGGAAGATCGACGAGAGGCGCGGCGGCGGCGGCGGAGGGCTGCGCACCCGCGGATCCTGGCATCAGGGACATGGCACCAATGGCGGCGGTGGCGGTGGCCACCGATGTGAGAAAATCGCGTCGGCCCTGACGCGGCTGGCGGCTCGAGGACAAGGACGACTCCTGTTGGGGATGAATGAGCGTTCGATGACGATCTGCAGTCTCGGCGAGCGCGTGGGGTGGCGCAAGCCATCGCGCGTCGCAGCGCCCCGGACGGCTCGCTAGGTTATGCCGATGCTCGTCCACCGCCCGGCATGACTCCCACGCGCTGGTTCCTCACCGCGCTCTCGTTTGCGGCGACGATCGGTGTCTCCATTTACATGGTGCTGGGGTGGTCGCACCAGGGTACGTCGCTCGTCCTGCCGCTGTCGGCGCATCTCCTGGCCCTCACCGCCGTGCTGATCGAGGTGGTGGCGCGCGGCCTCAAGATCCGGTGGAGTGCCGCGTCAGCGGGGATTCGGCTGCCGTTCGTCACCGCAATCCGCACGTGCCTGGGAGGCGACTTCGCCGCCGCGATCACTCCCGCGCGGAGCGGGGCCGAGCCTGCGCGCTTCTTCGTGCTGAGCGAAGCGGGGCTGAAATCGGCGAATATCCTCGTAGTGCTGTATGCCGAGCTGTTTCTGGAAGTTTTCTCACTGGCCGCTGTTGTCGTTATTGTGGCGCTTGTATTTCGTAATGCTGGCGCAGTTATCCTGACACTTGTGTCAGTTGTAGGGGGGTATGCCGGAGTGGTGCTCGGCATTGGCGCGGTGGCGATCACCCTCTCGCGCCGGAATGCCAATGGCCCGCCCCCACGGTGGGCACGTCGGCTTCGGCTGCACGCGGGACGCTGGCGCACCATCCAGCGCGCGCTCCGCAAGCTCCGCGCTACCATTGATTCCGTGGAGCGCGTCCACAAGGGCACCGCCTCGGCCGCCTTCCTGGCTTCCGTGGTGCATGTGGCCATTCGGCTTGCGGTACTGCCAGCGCTGGTGCTCACGAGCGTGGCATCGGTGGCCATTGCTCCGCTCGCGCTCTGGCCGCTGGGGTTCCTGTACGGTGCAGCCGTGGTGCCCGTCCCGGGCGGGGGTGGCGCCGTGGAAATGGCCTTTCGCGCTGCCCTTGGTGGCGCCATTCCGTGGCGGCTCTTTGGCGCTGCCCTGGTGTGGTGGCGGTTCTACACCTTCTACATCTACATCCTTCTCGGAGCCATCGCAGCGGGCAGCACCGTGCTGCGCGCCATCCGCAAAACGGAGGACTACGAGACGGAAGTGGAAACGCAGCGTCCAGCGCCGGCCTGACCGCTATCCATTCGCGGTGTTCGGGAAATACGCGTTGTGCACGTATTGACGCACCATTCGCTGCGTGTTGAAGAAGCTGCCATTCAGGGCAATCGCCGATCGCATGACCTCGGCATAGGCGAAGGGCAAACCATAGAAGAGCGGCATGATGATGCGCTCCAGCTTCACGTAGAGATCCGCAACGTCGTGGTTGGGATCCGTGTCCGCTTCCGGCCTGCCGATGGACCACCCGGTGACGCCTTCCACGTGCCCCTCCACCCACCAGCCGTCCAGCACACTGAACGACGGCACGCCGTTCAACGCGGCCTTCATTCCGCTGGTGCCAGAGGCTTCGAGCGGCTTCATGGGATTGTTCAGCCACAGGTCCACTCCGCTCACCATCAGCGACGCGAGTGCCATCTCGTAGTTCTCGAGATACACCACCTTCACGAGGTCGCCAAGCCGCTCTCGCGCGCTGTAGATGCGGCGGATCAGCTCCTTGCCGCCGCCATCGTGCGGATGCGCCTTGCCACCGAAAATGATCTGGAGCGGCCCCACATTGCGCGCCATCGCCAGCAGCCGGTCGACGTCGCTGAAGATCAGGTCGCCGCGCTTGTATGGCGTTGCCCGGCGCGCGAAGCCGATCGTGATCGTGCGGGGATCCAGCGCCTCGCCCGTGCGACGCTCGACCTCCGCCAGAAGCACACGCTTGCTCTCGGCATGCGCCTCGCGGATCTCCTCGAGCGGAATACTCACCGCATAGCGGAGATAGAGATTGTCATGCCGCCACTCGGGAATGCGGCGGTCGAACAGCGCGGAAAAGGCGCTGCCAGTCCAGGTGGTGGCGTGCACGCCGTTGGTGATGGAGTCGATCGGGTAGTCCGGAAACATCGTCCGGGATACTTCTCGGTGCCGCATGGCCACGCCGTTCACGAAGCGCGTGAGGTGCAGCGCAAGGTGCGTCATGTTGAGCATGTCTTCGAACACACCGCCGGCGCCTTCCAGCAAGGCGACGCGTTCGTCGCCCAGCACCTCACGCACCATGCTCAGCGGAAACTTGTCATGACCCGCCGGCACTGGCGTGTGCGTGGTGAACACGCAGCGGCAGCGAACGGCCTCCAGGTCGGCGTCGCTCACCTCGAAGTGCCGGCGGCCCGCAATCACGTTCTCCAGCAGCTGCAGCGTGAGCAGCGCGGAATGTCCCTCGTTCAGATGATAGACCGTTTCCGGATCATGTCCGATCGCATCCAGCAGCAACACCCCCCCCATCCCCAGCACGATTTCCTGGCACAGGCGGTAGTGCTCGTCGCCGCCGTAGAGCCGATCGGTGAGCGCCCGGTCCCACTCGCTGTTCTCCGGAAGGTTGGTGTCGAGCAGGTACACTGGCACCACATGGCCGCGCACTCCGCGCACGGAGTAGCGCCATGCCGTGAGCGCCACGTCGCGGCCTTCGATGCGTACTGTGGCCCGTGCAGCCACCGGCTCCAGCACAGCCTCGGGATCCCACGACACCGCCAACTCGGTCTGCTGGCCCGCGCTGTCGAGCTGCTGGGCGAAGTATCCCTTGCGATGCAGGAGGGTGATCGCCACCAGGGGAACGCCAAGATCCGCGGCGGACCGCAGGGTATCGCCTGCGAGCACACCAAGACCGCCGCTGTAGGTGGGGATCGCCTGCTCGAGACAGATCTCCATCGAGAAATACGCGACGGTGGATGGGGTGGGGCTGTCGTTCATGTGAATCAGGGACGGTCGAGGGGCGGGAGCGGCGCGGGTTCGCGGCTGGCGAAGTCTACAGCAGACACCCCGTCCCTCAAATCGTCGTGCGAAAGATTCCAGGGAAACAGCGCGTGCGCCGTGACCAGCCGTCGCGCGAACCGGCGCTCCACCATGCCGAAGATCGCGATGGTGAAGAGTGTCGTGAGCACGACGGCCATCAGGCGAGACGCGACGAAGTAGATCGCGGAATGCGGATCCAGTCGCGTGGCCACGAGCCAGGTGCTCAGGTAGAGTGCCGGAACATGCACCAGAAAAATCGAGTAGGATCGCTCGCCGATCCACACCATCCAGTGGCCAGAGAGCAGCCGTGCAAGATGTGACGCCTTCACGAGTGCAAGCCCCATCGCCGAGGCGTACAGGAATGCAAAAGCGGTGTGGACATTCAGGTGGGGCCACTCGACGCTGCACAGGAAGGCGACGAGTCCGAACGCTCCGGCAAGCAGCAGCATACGACGCGGCGGCACGCGCACCGCGAGCACCACTCCCACGGCGAAGCAGGGTGAGTAGGCGAGAAACTGCTGCGGCGTCAACACGCCGTGAAACCCCGGCATGGAGTAATCGGCGCGCCAGAATATCCCGGACAGCACCGCGCAGAGCGCGGCGGCAGCGAGGGTCCACTCCCGCCGCCGCCGCGTGAGCGACAGCCCAAGGATCACGAGCGGGGCGAGAATGTAGAAGAGCACCTCGAGCGAGAGGCTCCACCAGCTGAAATTGAAGGTGCGCGTCGTGGGGTTCACGATGAAGAGCTGTGCGATCCAGCTCCAGAGCTCGGCCGGCGGCGCCAGGTGCACACCCGTGGCACGCATGCGTTCTCCGTCGCGCACGACCGCCGCTACACCGCCGGCCAGAAGCAGCGCGACCACATACGGCGGCCAGAGACGTTCCACCCTCCTTGTGAAGTAGGTGCCGATCACGAATGGGCGAGTGGCAGCGAAGTACGCACGCAACAGCACCACACCACTCAGCACGAAGAAAAGCTCGACACCGGAGTTGGTGAACAATCCCAGGGCGTCAGCGCCGCGCACGAGACCACGCGATGCGAGTGCCGCCGACATCGCCGGCGTGAAGAAGTGATGGATCACCACGAGCCCGATCGCAACGGCGCGCATGCCGTCGAGCTGATGGAACCGCTCCGAGGCGGGCGCCAGCGAACTCACGTCCGGCGTACGAGCACGGCCACCGGCAAATGCGACAACAGCCGCGTGACGCTCAGTGCACCGTCGTGCGACTCCACAACCGTCCCGCTGAGCACGCACTCCCATCGCGCCGGCACCGCACTGCCGAGCAGGATCGAGGTGTCAGTCCAGCACTCCCCCACTGGCCAGTCGCGCCCCAGCGCGCGCGTGAGTCTCGGCGCCACCGCCAGCACCTCGTCCTTCCCACGCATCATCGAGACGATCCGCGCAGCGTGCTCTCCGCGGCTCGGCAGCAGGCGCGCGGACGACGCCACGTGAAACGTCCGGTTGGCTCGGCGAAGCCGCAACAGGCGATGAGTGACCCAGAGTTTCATGGAGTTGAAGTCGTCATTTTTCTGCCATTCGGCAAGACGCTGTGCCAGGTCGGTGCCGGTGAGCGAATCCATGGCGGCCAGCCGCTCCGTACGGTGCGCGTGATCCACCGCCTGACGATTGTCCGGATCCACGAGCGCCAGAAACTCGATCTCGTCGCCCCGATAGATGTCGGGGATGCCGGGTGCCGTGAGTTGCAGCACCACATGCGCCAGCGAGGTGGTTCGCGCGGCCCGATGCGTAAGATCCACAAACCCCTGAATCTGCTCGTGGAAGTCGCGTGGGGCGTCGCCATCCAGAATGCCCGCTATGAACCGGCTGATGGCCGCCTCGTACTGAACGTCAGGATCGGTCCAGTTGGTGCGCGCCTTGGCCTCCCGCACTGCCTTGGCGACGTAGGCGGTGAGCCGGTCTCGCAGCGTGCCGCGTTCCGATTCTGACGGAAGCTCGCGACCCGCTGGCCAGAGCCCCACGAGCGATTGGTAGATGAAGTTGTCGGTCATCCGCATGGGTGCCCTGCGCCCCTGCACCAGCACGCGCAGCGAACTGTGCTTGCGGCGCCAGCGCCGCAGCGCGCGCTCCCAGTCTCCGGCACACTCGCTCAGCGTGTCGAGACGCGCCCGGACGTCGGCACTGCGCTTCGTGTCATGCGTAGTGATCGCGTTGAGCGCGCGGGGGTACCGCTCGACCCGCTCGGCGAGTCTCATCGCGAAGCGCTCGGGAGCAGTTGCGAGCAAGACGCCGGGATCGCTGCCCACCTCGTTGCGTGAGGCCAGGGGAGCGTAAAGATAAAGTGCCGTGTCCTCGACACCCTTCGCCGCCGCAGGACCGCTGAGTTGCTGCCACCGCAACACAAACTCGAGGCGCCGTTCACTGTGGTCCCCGGAGCGTGCTGGCCAATCGGCAAGCAGTAGGTCGCGCAACACCGCGAGCGCTGTTGGAGTGACCAACGCTTCGATCTGCTCGAGGGTCGTGCGCAGCAGCACTCGCTCCTCCCCCGAGGCTGTGGGCTCCTTTGCATCGATGTACGTGCGGTACACCGGCAGCGCGACGGTGAGCTCCACGATCGCACCGGCAGCATCCACGGGCGAAAGCTCCACTCCGCCAACAACGCGTGCGAGGTGCACGAGCATGGGCGCCAGACGTCGCACATCAGCGTTCAGGCCACCGCGCAACACCCGGCGCTTCGAGGCGCGCGCCACGGCCTCGAATCCACCAACCCCGCGCCGCCGTTCGTACAGGCGCTCGAGAGTCCCGTACCCCTCGGCATCGATGAAGAGATCCTCGAGCGCGGTGAGAAAGTCGTAGCCAGTTGTGCCCTGTACAGGCCAGGCTGCTGGCAGTCGTTCGTCCGGCGCGAGAATCTTCTCGACGAGGATGGGAAACGCCGCATCCTCGGGGCGGATCTCGTCGATCGCCGCGCGAAGTCGCACCAGATAGGCGCGCGGCTCCAGCAGTCCGTCGATATGATCGATGCGCAACCCATCCACGACGCCCTCGCGTACAAGACGGAGCACCACGTCATGCGTCGCCTGAAATACCTCCGCGTTCTCCACGCGAAGACAGATGCGTTCATCCACATCGAAGAAGCGCCGGTAGTTCAGGTCGCGTCGCGCGCTCCGCCAGTAGGCAAGCTGGTAGTGTTGCCGTGACAGCAATGCGCGCAGCCGTGCGCGTCCCTCTGCTCCCGCCGCCCACTCGGCCAGCTTCAGCTCTGCGTCGTCACCGCTCGCGCGGCGCGCGAGCTCGGGCTCGACCGTCGCGGGATCGATTGGGAAGTGTCTGTC
>JBBSVF010000149.1:0-7324 GCA_038233745.1 Gemmatimonadales bacterium | reverse complement strand
AGTACACACACCGGAACGTCTCTCAGCAGAGTCATTCCACGAGTCAGGATCAGAACGGTTCCTGCTGACACCAGTCGCGCACCATCGTCGACCGCTGATTGTGAGATACGAATTTGTGAATCGTCCAGGAAGAAGCGCTTCATGTCCTTGGCCGACACCCACGGAATCGAACCATTCCAGTATTTGGGAGTCGCTTTGGATGGCGTGCCTCCTGAACGAAGTGAAACCAGCTCTTCCAGACTGGACTCTTGCCACTCGGGCGCAGCACGAAACTCGGGGAAGCGAAGGCGGGGGACGGTCTCGCCTTCGCGGGGGAAAAGCTGCTGCATCAGCCCGCGTTTGTACGCCTTCAGTGCCTCGACCTTGCGAGCGTGAGCGGCAATCACCTCGTCCAGCGAGGTTAGGCAGTCGGCGATCTTCCGTTGCTCGGCAGTCGTTGGCACGAGGAGGGGGAACGCGAAGAATTTCCCTGCCGAAACGCGTTTTAGCGTGCTGCTCGTCCCAGTGCGCTCTATCTCGAGATGAGCGTAGCTCGCCGTGAGCCAGTGGAGGAAGAACTGCGAGTAATGCCACTCACTAAACGAATACGCAGGAACGTCCGTCGACGACGAAAAACCGTCCAGAAACTTCGGGACGACCCCAAATGCGCCGTTGAGCAAGTCAATCTTCGAAAAAATGAACTGACCGCCCTCGCGTACGTAGTAGGTCGCGCCGCCCGTAAGTGTCGTCTTATCGTTCTTCACAACGCCGTTGCCATGCAGCCTGACTGTGAGCAGCCGACCTCTGTCGAAACTGGTTGCCTTCTTCGACTTGAAGCCGAGATCGAAGAAATCGCCGACGGTAGTGGCCTTCCAGTTCCCCCGGAACTTGGGAAATCGAAGGCGTGGCGTCACTGCTGACTTCTTCTTCGCCATCCCTATTCCTCGTACGCCTTCAGCCCGGAAATCTCCCGCCCGCCCGCGCGCTTCTTCAGCAACGGAACAAGCTCGGCCATCAGCGCAAGCTCCTCCTCCTTCCGCGCCTTCCATCCCAGCCCCAGCGGCGCCAGCAGCTCTGTCAACTGCTCGCCGTCGAAGATCTTCCGCTCCAGAATCGCGTCCACGAACGCCGTGAGCGACGCCGCCGTCAGCCCGCGCCGTGCCGACATCCCGGTCAACTCGCGGGCTGCCTTGTCGCTCTTGAACCGCTCGTAGCCGCCACGGATCGCGGATTCGTCCAGCCCTTCGCCAGCAGTCAGACTCCGCACGTACTCGGTGATGTCGTCGCGCTCGTCGAGGAACTTCGCGTCCCCCGCAATCAGCCCGATCAGCTCGTCGCGGCTCATCGTCGCCCGCCCCACCTTCTTCGTCGAGAAATCGGCGATGAGCCGCATGATGTAGTCGTAGTCGATCGTGGCCGAGGCGAAGAGGACGAGCTCGAAGTCGAGCTGATCGAGAGTGTCGGTGCTGTCACCGCCCGGATCCTTCCGCTCCGTGCGGAGCCGCTGCGCCGTCTCCAGATACGCACCGCGAAACGCCGTCAGCTCACCCGCCGGCATCACGCGCTCGATGGTCTCCCGCTCCTCGGCGGTCAGATCCGTGTACTGGTCGAGTTGCGTCTGCAGCCGCTGCACTTCCTTGAAGTGCCTGATGAAGGCGACGCGAGCGTCGTCACCCCTGAGGCTTGCCACGTCTTCCGGCCGGCCGGAGAGTCCCTGCGACTGCATGAACATGTCAAGCGCATCCTTCGCCGCGCCGAGTCGGCCGATGACCACCGGCGCCTGATCCACCAGCCAGATCTTGCGCGCCTGATCGGCCTTCGCACCCGAGAAGAGCTCGATGGCTGCGTCGACCTCCTTCTGCTGGCCGCGGAAGTCGAGGATGTTGCCATACGGCTTCGTGTCATTCAGTACGCGGTTGGTGCGGCTGAACGCCTGGATGAGCCCGTGATGCCGAAGGTTCTTGTCGACGTAGAGGGTGTTGAGATACTTGGAGTCGAAGCCGGTGAGCAGCATGTCCACCACGATGGTGACATCCACCTTCTCGCGACCCTTCAGCGGCAGATCGGCGTTGGCGAACTGCTGATCCTTGATGCGCTTCTGCACGTCCTGATAGTAGAGATCGAACTCCCCCATGCCATGGTTGGTGCCGAAGCGCTCATTGTAGCCGGCGATGATCTGCTGCAGCGCTTCCTTCTTCGCCTCCGGTTCATGGCGGTTGTCCTCCTGCTCCTGCGGCAGGTCTTCCTGAAGCTGGCGGACGTCGGCGCTGACGTCGGCCGGAGGAGAAAACACCGCGGCGATGCTCAGCGGCACAAACCCCGGATCGCTCTCCTGACGCTCCCGCTGCGCCTCGGCGAAGATCCGTGAGTACGCGATCGCATCGTTGATCGACGCGGTCGCGAGGAGCGCATTGAACCGACGCCCACCCGTAGCCGCATCGTGCTTGTCGAGAATCGCGTCGACCACCGCCCGCTTCGCCAGTGGGTCACCCGGGGCAGGCGCGTTTGCGCCGTCAGGCCGGTAGTAGTCGACGTGGAAGCGCAGGACATTCCGGTCCTCGATCGCGTGCGTGATCGTGTATTCATGGAGCGACTGCTGGAAGAGATCCTTCGTCGTCCGCAGCGTCTGCACGTGGTCCTCCACGCGCTTGTGCGAGGCATTCTCATCGAAGATCGGCGTGCCGGTGAATCCGAAGAGCTGCGCCCGGGGAAAGAAGTCCCTGATCGCCTGATGGTTGTCGCCGAACTGCGAGCGGTGGCATTCGTCGAAGATGAACACCACGCGGCGGTCGCCGAGTGGGGCGAGACGCTCGTGATAGTCGGATCGCGAAGGGTCGAGGGCGCGCCCCAGCTTCTGGATCGTGGTGACGATCACCTTGTCAACCGCATCCGCAGAAGTCAGCCGGCGGACCAGCGACTCGGTGTTCGTGTTCTCTTCGACGCATCCGTCCTGGAAGCGGTTGAACTCCTCGCGCGTCTGCCGGTCGAGGTCCTTGCGGTCCACGACGAAGATGCACTTCTCGATTCCCGGATTCGCCTTGAGCAGCGTGGCCGCCTTGAAGCTCGTGAGCGTCTTGCCGCTGCCCGTGGTGTGCCAGATGTAGCCATTGCCCACGTTGCGGTCGATGCAGTCGACGATGTTCTTCACAGCGTAGATCTGGTAGGGCCGCATCATGAGCAGCTTCTGCTCGCTGGCGACGAGAACCATGTACTGGCTGATCATGCGGGCGAGGGTGCACTTGGCCAGGAAGGCGTCGGCGAAGCGATCGAGTCCACGGACCTTCGAGTTGTCCGGCGCGGCGAACTCGTAGATCGGGAGGTAGCGCTCGTCGGTGTTGAAGGCGAAATGCCGGGCGTTGTTGTTTGCGAAGTAGTAGGTGGAGTCGCGGTTGGTGACGATGAAGAGCTGGAGGAAGCAGAGGAGCGTGCGTGTGTAGCCGTTGCCCGGATCGTTCTTGTATTCGACGATCTGTTCGATGGCCCGGCGCGGATTGATGCCGAGAGTCTTGAGCTCGATCTGGGCGATCGGCACGCCGTTGATGAGCAGGAGGACGTCGAAGCGGTGGTGGCTGTAGTCGGTATTGATGCGAAGCTGGCTGACCACCTCGAAGGTGTTCTTGCACCAGTCCGCGATGTTGAGCAGGGTGAAATTGAGCGGCGTGCCGTCGTCGCGGGTGAAGCTGTTGCGGTTCCGGAGAGTGTGGGAGGCGGCGAAGACATCGGGGCTGACGATCTCGTCGAGGAGACGCCGGAACTCGGTGTCGGTGAGCGTGACGCCGTTCAGTGCCTCGAAGCGGGCGCGGAAGTTGGCCTCGAGCGATGCGCGGTCGCGGATGTCGGTGCGCTGTTCGTACTTCAGGCCGACGAGCTTGGCGATCAGCTCTTCTTCGATGTGGCGCTCGGAGACTCTCATGTGCAGGCGCGGGCGGGGTGGTCGGCGTGGTGCGGAAGCTGGTACGGTCGGAGCACCATCATTCGGACACCCGCAATCGACATCATCTCGTCCGGGCAGCCCGACTCATGCCTGGCAACACATTCACGCCTCTTCAAAGTAGTCGCCATCGATATCCTTGACTATGTACGTGCGTCTCGAGGAAACGCCTACATCGTGTTCGAACATCAGCGCTGCCAGTCGCTTGCCGTCTATCAACACGATGCGCGTTCCAATTCGCTGCGAGTATTCCACTGCGTCGGAAGTGAACGACGACGTAGTGATGAAGATGCCCTTTGTCGCTCGCTGGCCCTGGAGCGCACCAGCAAACTTCTGAATCTCTGGACGCCCCACTGATGAATCCCACCGTTTTGCCTGCACATAGATCGAGTCGAGGCCCAGCCGATCCTCGTCGATGACGCCATCAACACCGCCGTCGCCCGTACGACCGATCGCTCTGGCGGCCTCGGCGCGGTTCCCCCCATATCCCATTCTCACGAGCAGATCAATCACGAGTTCCTCAAAGAACGCGGGGGAGACGCCCTTCATGGTGTCGACCAGATCGCTTTCTACTGCCGCTCTGAGCCTCTCGTATGCGTGTTCAAGCTCTTCGTCTGGCGGCTCGATGGTCGGCGCTGGCGTAGCAGTCGCTCGGCCGGAGATGTCCCGCGCAGGTCCCTCGTTCGATCGCGAACGTGCGCGGAAGTCCCGAAAGCTCTCGAACCTCATGAGGAACTCATTGTCGATCATTTCAGGATCGGCGGCAAGAAGTTCGGTGCCCGCTTTGGATATCTGGTACCAGCCACGACGCGGTGAAACCACCAGCCCCGCCTGCTTCAGGTAGGTGAGAGCCCACCCTGTACGCGAACGGATGACAGGTGCCTTGCCACTCGGCAGCAACTGGCTGCGTTCCGCCGCGCTCAGATTGAAATGCGCTGCCATGTGGTCCGCCAACGCACGGCGATGCTGGGCGTTCCCGTCCTGTAGTTGCGCCAGCACAGGAAGCATGGATTCCCAGTGCGATGGAATAGTCATTGTCTGATTATCGGGTGATGTGCATCGCAGACGTTCCACTACGGCTGGTTCATGGCGAACGAAGCGATCACTCGGTTGATCGCCTGGCCGCTGCGAGGCAGGTTGCACCGGCAACAATGATCAGCCCGCGCCCGGCAGATTAAGGCGCTCGCGGTCGATTCTGGCATTCCATCTCGCCTTTTTGTCGACACTATTCACTCATTGGACATCGCGCAGGTGACGACGATCGAAACGAATACCTACCGGCGACTGCATGAGATGCGAACACGTGCTGCAAGCCGTGTGTGCCTGGCCCACGTCTGGGAACGCATATGGATTGCTTCCAGTGCAGTCACAGGTAACCGCTCGTGTGTGTTCGATGAGCGACGCCACATCCCGCATTTGCGCTGGATCGTCCCGTGCTCGCACCGTTCCGTGCGCGCCGGGAACTCCTGAGCTGTAATCGCAATACCTGGCGACTCCGGCTCGCGTCACATCGCGCCTCTGCGATGATGGCGTTCGGTAAGCAACGAGTTCATTGCTCACCACCGATCGGCGCCTCGCTGGTCGGTGCGTTGGACCTGGCCGGGCCGCCGCACGGATATTCCATCAATACTGTGGTCGAGGAAATAGCAGAAATATGCCGCGTAGATGTTCGGTTGGGCCGTCTCTACATAATGGTCTGCCCGCCGCATCAACTCCGCTCGCAAATCGTGCAGCGGCCAGACCCAGCAGTCGGTCAGATAGACCAGGATCGCCGTGTCGTTACCGTATCGAGCCCTCTCTGCCTTTCGTTGAAGTCGACTGAGAGCCAGCTGGATCTGACGGTCCGTTTCTTCGGCGACGTCAACCGCCCTCGGCTCGTCTGACACCGACCGGCCCTCGCGCCTCAGTGTTCCCGTCAGCGATACGATACCGTTGCGCGATAGTGCCTGCCGCCGCATGGTGGAGTCCGGCGACTCCTCGGTCGTCGTGACTTCAACGCGGAATCGGGTTTCGCCGTCGCTGCCGAGTTCAAGTTCCGCATCGTACGGCCGATTGTCGGAGAAGCATCGCACGAACACGTCCTTGCCTGGGATCGCGAGATGCAGTGCGAGTCGGGATACCGGGATTACCTCCTCAATGAACGGCTTGACGTTCTCTCCGATTCGCTCGAAGTAATTGCGCTCGAACTGGTCGCTTGTCTCCAGCATGCGGAACTTCTCATTGACCCAGACTGCGAGTTCAAATGCAGTCCGGCGCCGCTCATATTCCTCTCTCGCGATGCCTGGTGACGCGTCCATACACCTCCCGATAATAGGCATGATGCACGTTGCTGCTGAATGCCGAGCGATCGCGACTGCGTGTCTATGTGTCGTCGATCACGGTGGATCGGGAGCTGGCGCGCCACGCCGGAGCACCAGACGCCGCCCGACCTGCCGCCCGCCCCGTACTCCACGCCCACATGAAGTTGTAACCTCCGATGGGACCGAAAGCGTCGAGCACTTCTCCGCACAGATACAGTCCCGCGTGCCGCCGGCTCTCCATCGTCCGCGGATCGAGCTCCGCGAGACTCACCCCACCCCCCGTCACCTCGGCCTTCTTGTAGCCCTCGTCTCCCGTCCAGGGGAGCACGCCGCGCACCAGCGTGTCGATCAGCCGCACCCGCTCCTCGCGCCGCAGTTCGGCCAGCGTTCGCCCGGGATCCACACCCGCAACCGACAACAGCACGGCGGCCAAACGATCAGGCATCTCGCCCCGCAGCACACCCATCACCGAGCGCACACCCTGCGGCGCGAGTGCTCGTGTCCACAGGGCGTCGTCCAGCGGCGTGAATCGCGCCGTGAGTACCGCCGACCCATCACTTTCCAGCCGCGAGCGCGTGAGCACGTGCGAGACATCCAACGCCGCGGGGCCGCTGTAGCCGCCATGCGTGAACAGGAAGCCGCCGGTGGCCGAGGCGGAGCGAGTGCTGTCGCGCGCGGTGAGCGTGGCTGTGAGCGACACGCCACTCAGCGCGCCGAACACCGAGCCTTGCGCCAGGATGGGTGTGAGTGCGGCGTAGGTGGGATGGATGGTGTAGCCCAACTCACGCAACACCCGCAGGCCGAGGCCATCGCTTCCGGTGTTCGGCACGCTGAGGCCGCCGCTGGCCACGATGAGCGTGTCCGCGTGCAGAGCGCCGCCCTCGAGATGCACATCCCATCCCGATGCGCCGGGCGCGAAGCCGGTGGCCACCGTCTCGAAGCGGATGTCGACGCCGAGCGAACGGGCGTGCTCGATGAGTCCGTCGCGCACGTCGCGCGCGTGGTGCGAGGCGGGAAACCGTTTCAGCGATTCGCGCTCCTCCACGAGCGGAATGCCCAGGTCACCCTCAAAGAACCGCACCTGCTCGTCCAGCGGCCAGCTCCGCAGCATTTT
>JBBSVF010000148.1:0-7329 GCA_038233745.1 Gemmatimonadales bacterium | reverse complement strand
TCGCCAGCGCGAACGCTGGATCCTGCGACGGCGCC
This sequence comes from Gemmatimonadales bacterium, assembly GCA_038233745.1. Taxonomy (GTDB): domain Bacteria; phylum Gemmatimonadota; class Gemmatimonadetes; order Gemmatimonadales; family Gemmatimonadaceae; genus AG11. The sequence goes on along the minus strand of JBBSVF010000148.1, from coordinate 7,294 downwards.
CAGTACTCCTCACGGTCCTGCGGTGTGATGCGCGATGAATCGCCATACGCCACGCCGTGCGTACGGCCAATGAGCCAACGCGGTACCAGGTGCGGTAACACACGTGCAGGTACCAGCAGACCGAGGGCACGTGCCAATGGAATCGCGGCAATGCTGCCGAACACCGAGGGATTCACCAGCGCCAGACCATCGATCAGCCGCGCCCCTCCCTCCGCACTGGCCACATCGAGCGCGAGTGTCGCCCCCATCGACTGCGCCACCACATCGGCACCACCGGGACACGCAATCTCGAGCGTCTCGCGCAGCACCGCACCCATCTGCCCGCGCGAGTAGTGTCCGGCGCCCGGCCGGTCCGACAGGCCATGGCCCGGCAGGTCCACCGCAACCACGCGTCGCCCACGTTCCGCCAGCGCGCGCATCCATCCGCGCCACATGTACAGTGATGCACCCCATCCATGCACAAGCAGCGTCGAGCGGCCATCCCGCGCACCCGATTCCGCGATCCGCACTCCGATACCCCCCGGAAGCACGATCCGGCGTGCCCGAACATCGGACACGCCGGCAGGATACATCGCCGAGGGAGCGAGCCGCCCGCGCCACCGCGGCTCACCTTCGCCATCGGATGACGTCACACTGGCTCGATGGGCCGCCCCATGATGCGTGCGATCAACCCGAGGCGGAAGGTCACGTCAGCCCAGCGCTCCTGCCCCTCGGCCAGCTCCTCCAGGGGATACACCGGCCACACGTAGGGATTGGCGGTCTCCGCCGCCACCATGCCCTTGTGCGGATGCCAGACCGCATCGCGGCCACGGTCATCCAGGAAGCGCTCGAACAGCTTGAACCAGTTCTCGTTGCGCTTGAGAAAGCCCAGCCGCCCCATGAGTTCCAGCCAGAACAGCGCGAAGGGCACGTCGGCGTCAGCGGCGTTGCGGTGCGGCAGCATGTCTCCAAGCACCAGGTGCGGCACCGGTACTGGCTCACGTCCGTACGCCTGGACCGCCTCCTGACGCGGATGCGCCTGCGACACATGCGCGTATAGCGCATCCATCTCGCGATGATGCTCCGCGCGGAACAGTGGCATGTGCGCCAGCATGATCAGCGAATGAATCGACGGAGGACACGCCTCCTCCGCGAGCATGTGGTGATTGCCCTGGCGGATGAAGGGCTTCTGCGCGAGCGGGGAGCGCAGATAGTCGGCGATCCGCACCAGAATCCGCCGTGCCGCACCCCGCAGCCGCGGATCACCCTCGTAGCCTGCCTGTGCCAGCACGGCGGCCGCCGCTTCCCGCAGCAGCCCGCGTCCCCGACGCACGGACTCCTCGTCCATGCCATCGGCACCGAGCTCGTACAGAAAGGTGGGATCCTCATCCTCGGCCAGCAGCCGAAACAGCACGCGGCGAGCGTGCATCATCGGCGGCGTGTCCTTGTTCCATCCGTACTCCATCAGTCGTCGTACGGCGGCCATCGTGCCCACCCCCTCGAAGTTCTGCGCCCCCGGAGCAGGAACGCCGAACATCCCCGACGACCAGGTTCCGTCGGGCTGCTGGAGCAGAGCCAACAGCAACGCGGGACGATGTGTAAGGGGGAGTGACGACACGCGCTCGGCCACCGACTCGGGAACGCGGCACACTTCGGTGAGCGAACGGTACGCAATGGGGCCGGCCGCGTGCTCCATCAGCCAGGTGATCGGAAACTTCACCGGGCCGGAGGGGGCAACTGCAGCGACAACGGGCGCCGGAGCTGGAGTCGCTTCCTCCCTCGGAAGCGACGAGTCGGGAGAGATTTCCGTCGCGGCAAGATCAGCGGCGGGAGTAGCTGGAAGGGTCACGATATGTCTCGCGAGGAGCAGTTCAGGTCGTGTGGCGCGGCGCGGCGTCGGCGGGAACGCTGCCGGACTGCGCGGGTAAGCATAGCAGTTTCATCCGCGCCCGCTAGAGGGGACGGTGCAAGTTATGATGCATCAATAACTTAGAAAATCACGTTCGTTCGTCATCCACTCCAGGAGTAAAGATAATGAAGGGAATCCGCATTGCGTCGCTCGGCATCGCCCTCGTGATCGGCAGTGCAGCCATGGCCAGCGCCCAGACTGCCACTCCGGCCCCGCAGCAGCACGGCGGTCCGGGCATGGGTGGCCGCGGCCGCGGTGGTATGCAGATGAACGGCATCGAGCTCACCGACGAGCAGAAGGCGAAGCTCGCCGACATCAACACCAGGTATCAGCCTGACATGATGAAGCTTCGCGACGACATGCAGGCCGGTGGCGATCGTGCAACGCTCATGAAGAACATGAACGAACTGCGCACGAAGATGGGCGCGGACATTCGCGCTGTGCTCACGGTGGATCAGCAGGCGATCTTCGACAAGAATGCCGCCGAGATGAAGGCGCGCATGGAGCAGATGCAGCGTCAGGCGCCACCCGCGCTCTGATTCGATGAAGCAGGTTGGAACGGGGAGGCGACGCATGCGTCGCCTCCTCGTTTCGCTTGTCGCCCGCAGGCCGCACTGGCAGATTCGGTGATGCGCGGCGAATTCGTGGACCTCCAGGGAGTTCGGCTCTACTACTACGCCGCAGGCACGCGCGGCGCGGGCGAACCAATCGTGCTGCTCCACGGCTTCCCCACCTCGGGGCGGCTCTGGCATGACGTGGTGGGCCAGCTCCCTACCGGCCATCGCATCATCGTGGTGGACCTGCTGGGCTATGGACGCAGCGATCCTCCGCGCGATCGCCCGCTGAGCCTGCACGCGCACGCCGAGCGCGTGGTCCGGCTGCTGGATGAACTTGGCGTCGACGACGCATGCATCGTGGGACACCATCTGGGCGGGGGCATCGCGCAGGCGCTCGCCCTCGACTGGCCGGCGCGCGTCACCCGGCTGGGGCTGATCGACTCCGTTGCGCTCGACGGATGGCCCTCGCGCGACGTGCGCATCGCCCGCCATCTGGCGCGACTACTGCCCGGTCAGTGGCTCAACCCCATCCTGCGGGCCGATCTCGAGCGGGGCTACACCGATCCGGCGCGCGCTCAGCACTCCATCGACAAATACCAGCGTCCCTTCAGCGATGAGGCAGGCCAGCGCGCACTCCGCCAGCACCTCCGCGCTCTCGACCGTCGCGAAACTGTGGCGTTCGGGAAACGGCTGCACGAACTCCGTGTTCCTGTCTCCGTGCTCTGGGGCGCTCATGATCCCTTCTTGCCCACGTCCCTTGGCCGGCGGCTGGCCGGCGCCATTCCCGGCGCGACGTTCACTGCGGTGAACGACGCGCGGCACTTCACGCCGGAGGATGCGCCGCGCGCGGTGGCCGACGCGATTGGAGCACTGCTGCGGCGCAGTTGACGACGCGCCGCATGGCAGTGATCAGGGAGTGGCTTCCGGCGCCGGCGGTGGCTCGGGCAGCAGCGCCGATTCCGTGTAGCGGCTGGACGCATTCCACAGCACCCAGCTGTCGATGCCATTGTCGTGGCCGGCGCGGATCTGCGCTCGTACTTCCTTCGCGCCATAGCGCGGTCGGCCCAGCGAGAAGTCCTGATACCACGGTACGATCCGGCCCGCGTTCGGCACTGCCGCGTTTCGCGCGAGCCCGTCCTTGAGCGCGCGATCGATCACCGCGTAGGGCTGTGCCTTGGGATACGAGATGCCATAGGTGCCCTTCGGGTAATGCGAAGGATAGGTCATCGGCATCACGTACTCGGCCTGATCTGCAAAGCTCTCCCACACTTGCCCGATCCCCATGTCGTTGTGAACGGTCGTCGTGGCGCCAAACACATCGATGGCCATGGGGACGCCGAGGGAGTCGGTGACCTGGTGCAGATACCCGAGCTGCTCGCGAATCACCTGCGCGCGGCTTCGTCCAGCGGCAAGGGGAAAGGTGGCCTCGCTCCGCAGTCGTGGATCATCCGGAAAGCGCACGTAATCGAACTGCACCTCACTGAACCCGAGTGCCACTGCCTCCTCGGCCAGCGCCGCGGCATACTCCCAGACTTCGCGGTGGTGAGCATCCAGCCATGGCGCACCGTGCGCATCCAGCCATGGCGTGTTCGTTCCACGACGGCGCACCGCGAGCGCGGGACGCGCACGCGCGAGGAGAGGGTCCTTGGCCACGACGATGCGAGCCACCGCGTGAATTCCATTCGCGCGCATGGTGTCGAGCAGGGCACGGATGCGAGCGGCTGAAACGGGGCTCTCGCGATCCGCGCGAATCTCCCGGGCCAGCGGCACCCGCGACCGGTAGAGTACCAGCCCCCGATCGTCCTTCACGTCGAGGACGAGTGTGTTCACCTCCGTTCGTTGCGCCAGCCGCACGAGCCCCCACACGCGCGGCGTGAGCACCGCCCAGCGGCTCACGTACAACCCGCGCACCACGTCGGGGCGTGGCAGTGGCGCGTACGCACTGTCCTGTGCGTTCGCATTGCTGGCAGTGCCCGCCTGCAGCACCAGCAGCGCGCAGGCCACCAGCGTCGTCATTGATCGGAGTTTCGTCACAGGTCGTTCGCCTCCCGTACCGCGTCCACTGCATTGGCAATATCGCGCGAGATGGCCCGCGCTTCCTGCGTGGCACTCGCGACCCCGGACATTCCTGTCTCCAGTCCGGAGCTGCGCAGCTTGAGCAGGTCCAGCCGGAGATTCTGCAGCGCAAGTCCCGCGCTCTCCAGTTGCGACACGAGCACATGCCGGCGCTCCTCCAGCTCCGCGATGCTCGATCGTTGGCGCTGCAGCAACGCCAGTCGCCGCTCCTGTTCCGCGCTTGGCGTCGCACCTGCTTCCAGACGCAACGTGGCAGCCCGCGCATCGATGACCTCCACCGACGTGCCTCGCACATCGCCGTCCAGCCGGTGCAGGGTGCTGGCGAGCGTGCCAATTCGTTCGCAGAGAGAATCGATCGTGGGCGCCACATCGGGAATGAGCGCCCGCTCTGTGGGTGTGAGCCGCGCCAGCAGCTCGCGTGCAGCACGACGGTCGGACGAGGCGCCGCGTACCGTGAGGCCGTACGGCCCCGAAACCACCTCGGCTGACGCCAGATCCTCGCCGGTCTGAAACTGCGCCCCAGGATTCGAGAGCACTTGCGTACCTGAGGGAGACGTGAGACTCCCGCGCGAGAAGATGCGACCGATGGGCACACCATCCGACCAGAGCTTTCCCGCCCGCGAAACGATGCCGATGGAGATGAACGCCGCCGGATAGATGAACCAGAGGTGCCCGTGGGTGAAGAGGAGATTCACCATCGCCAGCGTGCCAATCGTACCCACCGATCCGATGGCATTCCGGCGGAAGCGCGAGATCCGCTCGTCCACCGGCACGTTGGGATCGTCGTTGTCCTTCGAGTAGCGCTCCGTGCGAAGCTTCGCGCGCATGCGTCGCGCGTCCCGCGTGTCGTGCGCTGTACCGAACAGCGCCATCGCCCGCTCGGGTGTGAGCGGTACCTCGGCTGCACGATCCGCAGGAAAGCGGATATCGCGCGGAGGCGCGTCCAGGCGGGAATGCCGATCCAGCCGCGGCGGCGTCATGTCCCGGTGAGGCGCGTCGTACCAGTCGCGCGCCGGTGACGGATCTGCGGGCACCCGCGGAGGCGCCGCCGCCGGCTCTCGCAGGTCCAGCAGCGCCTCGCGAAAGTGCGCTGCGTCCGGCCAGCGCTCCTCGGGCTTCTTGGCGAGTGCTCGTGCGACGGCCGCCGCGAGTCCCGCGGGGACGTCCGGTCGCTGCAGGGCGAGCGGGCGCGGTGTCTCGGACACATGCTTCACGAGCATCGCTGGCGTGTTCGACGCCACGAAGGGCGTGACCCCCGCAAGCATCTGGTACGCGATCACGCCGAGGGAGTACTGATCGCTGCGCCCGTCGAGTTCGCGCTCCCCAATGGCCTGCTCGGGCGACATATAGGCCGGCGTGCCGATCGCGACGCCGGTCACGGTGAGGCGGGTGTCGCCCTGTGCTGCGCGTGCGATGCCGAAGTCGGTGACCATGATCCGGCCGCTCGCGCGGTCGAGCATGATGTTGTCCGGCTTCACATCGCGGTGCACCACGCCGCGTGCGTGCGCATAGGCGAGTGCATCGGCGACGCCGGCAGCGATGCGGCGCGTCTCGTCCACTGGCAGCCGGCCTTCGCGTTGCAGGCGATCGCCGAGGCTCTCGCCCTCCACGAGTGCCATGACGAAGTAGACGATGCCTTCTCGCTCGTCCACGGTGTAGATCGGCACGATGCCCGGGTGCGCCAGTTGTGCAGCGGTCTGCGCCTCGCGGAGAAACCGCTCGCGCACGTCGGGATTGAAGGCCAGCTCCGGCGGCAACACCTTGATGGCCACCTGCCGATGCAGCCGCAGGTCGGTGGCGCGATACACGACCGCCATTCCGCCGCGGCCGATCTCCGCTTCCACCAGATAGTGCGTGCCGACCGCCACCACGAGCCGGTCGAGCAGTGGATCGGTCACCCTCGCTCCGGCGCGCGCCCAGTGACTCCCGTTCCCCGTGCCCCGAGTCTGCCCATCTCGTCGGCCACGAAGAGGGCGTCATCCACATTGTCGGCCAGGCTCATGGCCTGATTGGCGAGCGACGTGATGTGCTGATGCATCTGCGGGCTCGCGCCCAGCCGCATGAGATCGAAGCGCATGTTCTGCAGCGCCAGCGAACAGGTCTCGAGTCTGGCAGCGGTGCTCTGCTTGCGCTGTCCCGCATCCGCGAGCGCGCGACGCTGCCGCTTCAGGTACGCCAGGCGCCGCACCCGATCCTCGCTTCCGCGCTCCAGTGGATTGGCGGCGCGCTCCAGCGTCTCGATCTCCTGCTCCAATTGTGCACGTGCCGCATCCACGTCGCTGCGACCGCTCTCATCCACCGCTGCAGCGAGCGACTGAATGCGATCGACCAGTGCGTTGGCCGAGCGCGATACCTCCTCGCGCTGTCCCTTGGGAAGCGAGTTGCCGAGTGCCTCCAACCGATGCAGAATCTCATCACGGTCCGCAAGCGCCGCGCGCACGCGCTCCGCCTGAGGCGCGTCCAGGTGCTGCGGCATGGCCACGCCAGGCGGCATGCTGGACGAACCCAGACGCGCAGCAGAGCGCCGTCGTTCCCGGGCCGCACGCAGTCGCTCGCGCGCTCCGGAATCGAAGATGGCCTTCACATGTTCGCTGGCCTCCTCGATCACTTCCATTACCTCGCGGTCGCGCGGCTGGCGGAAGACATCGCGCCAGTCGTAGCCCTCGCTCCAGAGCCGCGCATACTTGAACGCGATGTACACGCTCCAGATACCGGTGATCGGCACGCCGAAGTCGCGACCGATGATCGCGAACAGCATGAGCACACCGTTCAC
>JBBSVF010000147.1:0-7336 GCA_038233745.1 Gemmatimonadales bacterium | reverse complement strand
TAGCGCCAGCGACCGGCGAGGCCGGCATCCCGGGAGAGGTCGTGATCATGGTGAAGGGCGGCTACACCCCGGACACGGTACAGGCCACCGCCGGTGAGCCGCTGCGACTCACCTTCGACCGGCAGGAGACGGCAAGCTGCTCCGAAGAAATAGTCATGCCCGACTTCGGCATCCGCCGCTACCTCCCCGCCAACGAGCTCACCACAGTCACCATAAATCCCGAGTCGCCCGGCACCTACGAGTTCACCTGCGGCATGGGGATGCTGCGCGGCCGGGTGATCGTCCGATGACGGCAGCCACCACGGAAAGGGTCGTGATTCCGGTGAGCGGCATGACGTGCGCCGCCTGTCAGTCGCGGGTGCAACGCACCCTCGCACGCACGCCTGGTGTGGTCGACGCGAGTGTAAACCTGATGATGGCCAACGCCTCGGTGGAGTACGACCCGTCAGCGGTGGATACTCCGGCGCTGGTAGAGACCATCCGAGGTACCGGCTACGGCGCGGAGATGCCCGTGGCGGAGCGGAGCGCCTTCGAGGAACAGTCGGCGCGCGACGAGGCGCAGCAGTCGGAATACAAGGAACTGCGTACCAAGGCTATCGCGACAGGCGTCGTGGGTGCGGTGATGATGGCGGTCTCGATGTTCGCGATGCCGGCACAGATGGACGAGGGACATATGGGTGCGATGCCGGTAGTCATGGCCGCCGTGACGTTGATCGTGATGGCGTGGGCGGGCCGGCATTTCTACACGCGGGCATGGGCGGCCTTTACGCATCGCGCCGCCGACATGAACACCCTCGTTGCCATCGGCACTGGCTCCGCCTTCCTCTACTCTCTCTACGCCGCCCTCCGTCCCTCGGCGTTCACCGCACGCGGTCTCAGCCCCGATCTCTATTTCGAGGCAGTGGTGGTGATCATCGCACTCATCCTCACCGGCAATGCCTTCGAGGCCCGGGCGAAGCGCGAAACGTCGTCATCGTTGCGCGCACTGGCGGACCTGCAGGCGCGCACTGCCCGCGTGATCCGTCACACGGGCGACGCGGATTCGGAAGAAGATGTGCCGGTGGAGCAGGTGCGGCGCGATGACACCGTGGTGGTGCGTCCCGGCGAGCGTGTGCCGGTGGATGGCGAGGTGATCTCGGGCGAGAGCGCTGTAGACGAATCGATGCTCACCGGCGAGTCGCGCCCGGTGGCGAAAGCCGCGGGTGACCGTGTGACCGGCGGCACGATCAACCGCACGGGTGCACTTCGCTACCGCGCCACAACACTCGGCGCCGACAGCACCCTCGCGCAGATCGTGCGCCTCATGCGCGACGCACAGGGGTCGCGCGCGCCCATCCAGAATCTCGCCGATCGGGTGAGTGGGGTGTTCGTGCCCGTGGTGATCTCGATCGCGATCGCCACCTTCGTGATCTGGTTCCTGGCGGGCGACGCGAGCGGCGCGGTGGCCCCCACCATCCCGGCCTTTGCCGCGGCGGTGGCAGTGCTCATCATCGCGTGCCCATGCGCAATGGGACTCGCCGTGCCCACGGCAGTCATGGTGTCCACCGGACGTGGCGCCGAGCTCGGGGTGTTGATCAAGGGAGGCGCACCGCTGCAGTCGCTCGCGGAGGCCACCGTGATCGCGCTGGACAAGACGGGAACGGTCACCGAAGGACGGCCCACCGTGACAGATGTCGAGGTCGCAGCGGGCACGGCGCTGGACGAGGGCGAACTGCTGGCCCTGATGGCGAGTGTGGAGACGCGCAGCGAGCATCCCATCGCCGACGGAATCGTACGTCGCGCGCGCGCTGACGGACTGGAGCTTCAGGAGCCCACGGACTTCGAGGCATTCGGCGGCCGCGGCGTGTCTGGCACAGTGCGCGGGCGTCATGTGCTGGCCGGAAATGCGACGCTCATGCGCGAGCGCGGGATCGACGTCGCCCTGCTGGAGAACGCTGCGGATGCGCTGGCCTCGCGTGGACGCACGCCGATGTACCTGGCAGTGGACGAGCGCCTCGCCGCCGTGGTGGCTGTGGCCGATCCCATTCGCGAGACCTCCCGCGCGGCGATCGCGCGCCTGCGCGAGATGGGGCTCAGCGTGGTGATGCTCACCGGTGACGACGAACGCACCGCCCGCGCGATCGCAACGGAAGCCGGACTGGACGACGTGATTGCCGGCGTGCTGCCCGAGGGCAAGGTGGAGGAAATCCGGAAGCTGCAGCAGGGTGGACGTGTTGTCGCAATGGTGGGTGATGGCGTGAACGACGCCGCAGCCATGGCGCAGAGCATCGGGATCGCGATGGGCGGGGGCACAGATGTGGCCATCGAGGCGGCCGACGTGGTGCTGATGCGCTCCGACCTGCACGGGGCTGCGGACGCCGTGCAACTCGCGCGGCGCACGATGCGCACGATGAAGCAGAACCTCTTCTGGGCCTTCGTGTACAACGTGATCGGTATTCCGATCGCCGCCGGCGCCCTCTATCCAATGTTCGGGCTCCGGCTCAGTCCAATGATCGCGAGCGGTGCCATGGCGTTCAGTTCGGTGAGCGTCGTGGCCAACAGTCTGCGGCTGCGCCATGCGCGTGTGCGTCAGGGAGAGAAGAGCCAGTGAGATCGCACCGGGGTATGACGTCTGCATCAGGGGAGTCGCGATGAGTGCCCAATCAATCAGCAACGACACCGGCGACTCCGATGATGTGCAGCTGGTCACCGTGGGCTGCGGCTGCGGCTGTCGCTCCGACACCCCGGGCGCGGACGACTCCGCGCGCCGTGCCGTTGCCGTGGATCCCGAGGCGAAAGCCCGCAATGTGCGCCGTCTGCGGCGCATCGAAGGGCAGGTGCGCGGGCTGCAGCGCATGGTGGAGGATGATCGCTACTGCGCCGATATCATGACGCAGATCGCGTCGGTGCAGGAGGCACTGCGCGCCGTGGGACGCGAACTGATGCGCAATCATCTCCGCTACTGTGCGACGGCTGCCATCAAGGCAGGACCGGAAGAAGCCGAACCGATGTACGATGAGCTGGTGGACCTCGTGTTCAAGCTGGGTCGCTGACGAGAGGTCGCGTACTCCCTTCGGCGCCATGATATTCCTTCGGGTGAGGCCACGCGCGCTGGGTGGCATGACCATGATGTCGATGCCTGACCACACGAACCACTGATCAGATGACATTCTCTCGGGTACTTCTCGCCATTGCGTGTTGCGTTGGGGGCGTCGCGTCGGACGCTGGCGCACAGTCCTCACGCGACTCCATTGCTGTGGCGCGCACCGTCACCGGCTTTCATGCGGCGCTCGCGGCCGGTGATTCGGTGCGGGCGATGTCCATGCTCACGAGCGACGTCGTCATCATGGAGAGCGGCGACCGGGAGACGCGCGCGGAATACCGCGCGCACCATCTGGCGGCGGACATCGAGTATGCGCGCGCGGTGACCGACGCGAGAAGCGCCGTGGAAGTTCGGGTACGCGGCCCCATGGCGTGGGCCGGAAGCACCACGGCGACGACGGGTTCGTTCCGCGGCCGCGCCGTGAACTCGGCCGGGGCCGAGCTCATGGTGCTGGTCCGGGAGGGATCGGCGTGGCGGATTGCTGCGATCCACTGGTCATCGCATCGGCGGAACTGATCTCGCTGGTTGGTCCGAGGTCGCGAATACAGAACTGTTCGCAGATGCGCCTGCACTTCTGACGCGACGAGCTCCGAGGGGTGGATCGGCCTGATCAGCACGTCGACGCCAAGCCACACCAGCTTGGAGAGCTGGAAGGCGGCGATCATGACGATGAGCAGGACGAGGGGAATCCCGTACTACATCAGCGTCCAAGGCACGCTGGGCCAAGTGGCGATGATCACGACCACGATGGCGACGACGGCAAGTGTTTCGCCCAGCAGCATGCCGAAGAACATGGCGCCGGAGAAGTAGGCGTCATCGCCGCGGGTGAAGCGAAATCTGCAGGTGTCGCACTGGGTCGCACTTCGTTGAATCCCTTGAGGACGACCCTGTCCGCAGTTGGGGCAGCGGCGTCGCAGCGTCCGCAACATCACCGCCACCACGCGTGACACGCTCGGCATTTCGAGCGCGGATTCGGTGGTGCGGGGGTCGCGGGGTGGGGTGGGCAATGATGGCAGAGGCGAGAAAGGCGGCTAGGCTTAGAGAAATCTAATCTTGTGACTGCTATCCAAGCGCAACATCCCGCGCCCAAGTTGTGTGCAGATTCTCAAGCGGAGCCTCACAAGGATGTCAGTTCCTTGAACCACCGATTGCCAGAGTACCTCGCATACCGAGGTAAGGCTCGGCCGGCCGACGGTACGATGATTGGCTGGCATCCCACCGCGTATCACTGTCTGGATGTCGCTGTTGTGGTCGAGGCAATCCTGCTCGCCAGGCCGGTGTCGCGTGCGCGTTGCGCCAGCCTCCTGGGAATGTCCGAGTCTGACTCCATCGTGTTGCTGACAGCGATGGCCGCATTGCACGACATCGGAAAATTCTCGAAGTCATTCTTTGGACAGACAGCGGAACTCTGGCCTGACATCGAAGGTCCGTGCGACCAAAGCACTCCGAGGCGCGCTCACACAGAAGCGGGTTACGCACTCTGGCGTAACGGTCTTCGGGAGCACGTTGCGAGCCATCTTCGAGCCGGTGACGTACACGATCTCGAGATATTGATGGCCGCTGCGTTCGGCCATCACGGACGCCCACTGAGCGTCGGCGGCACGATTGATCTGCGGCCGTATTTTTCGCGGAAAGACACTCGCTCCATGAACTCCGCAATCGCATTTGCGATCGACGCAATCAATGTGTTCTGCCCTGACGGTATCCCAGTACCGCCGTCGGAACAGCGCGCGTTGCGGGCAAGCTGGTGGGTTGCGGGACTTTTGTCGACTGCGGACTGGATTGGATCGTCGCAGAAGTGGTTCGCGTATCGCGAGCCCGTGGATCCCATCGGCGACTACCTGCACGTGGCGCGTGAGAGCGCAGCTCGTGCGATCGCCGCAGCGGGTCTCGTTGCTCCTGCCAGCGCCGTGGAGCGCGACTTCGCGCAGCTTACGGGCGCGACGTGGTCACCCTCACCCATCCAGCGCTGGGCTCTGGAGGTGGAACTGCCGTCGGAGCCGGCGCTCTTCATCATCGAGGACGTAACAGGCGCCGGAAAAACGGAAGCAGCGCAGGTACTTGTCCACCGGCTGATGGCAGCGGGCCGCGCCTCTGGCGCGTACTGGGGAATGCCAACGCAGGCGACGGCCAATGCGATGTACGCCAGGCAGGCCAAGGCAATCGGCGCGTTGTTCGATCGCCAAGGTGGCTTATCGCCCTCCGTTGTCCTCTCGCACGGCCAGGCACGGCTTCACGACGACTTTCGGTCTACGGTCCTCACGGGCTGCGAGACCACCGGAGCCGCGCGGGAGGATTCTGATGCAGAGGAAGGATCCGAAAGCTCGATTGCCTGTTCGGCGTTTCTCGCGGACGATCGCCGGGCGGGACTGCTCGCGGACGTCGGCGCGGGCACGATTGATCAGGCGCTGCTCGGCGTGCTCCCGAGCCGATTCAACACCATACGCCTCTTCGCGCTCGCCGAGAAGGTGTTGGTGCTTGATGAAGTGCATGCGTACGATGCGTATGTGGAAGGCGAGATGCAATCGTTGCTCGAATTTCAGGCAGCGATGGGCGGATCAGTCGTGATGCTGTCCGCGACCTTGTCCCAACGACAGCGGCGCGCCTTCGTGAATGCGTGGCGAGCAGGATGTGGCGTATCCCGATACTCGGCTGACGAGTCGCGCTGGCGTGCCGGCGTGGAAGCGATGGCCGTGCCGTATCCTCTCGCGACGATCGTGAATGGTGGGCAGGGGGAGCTGCAGGCGTCGCCGGGTATCGCACCGTGGTCGCGACGTACTGTGCCCGTGGCATTTGTGCACGACGAGGCCGTTGTCATTGATCGCATCGTGGCCGCGAGCAAGACTGGTCAGGCCGTCGCGTGGATCCGTAATACGGTGGACGGATGCATCGAGGGCGCCAGACAGCTTCGGGCGGCTGGCCTGGAGCCGCTCGTGTTTCACTCGCGCTTTGCGCAGTGCGACCGGCAGGCCATCGAGGCGAAAGTCATGAACGCCTTCGGCCCGAAGTCAGAGCCGGTCGATCGTGCGCACGTCGTGGTGGCCACTCAGGTCATCGAGCAGTCGCTCGACCTCGACTTCGACATGCTCGTGACGGATCTCGCACCGATCGACCTCGTTATTCAGCGGGCGGGACGACTCTGGCGCCATGCACGAACGAACCGGCCGATGGGCAGCTGCATGCAGCTCATCGTGCTCGCTCCGAGACACTCGGAGGAACCTGGGCGAGCGTGGCTCGATGCCGTGTTGCCGAAGACGAAGAACGTCTACGACGATGTGGGCGTACTCTGGCGGTCACTGCGAGTGCTCACGGAACGGCCCGAGATAGTGACGCCGGAGGGTATTCGAGGGATGGTCGAGCAGGTGTATGCTGGCGATGATGTACCGCCTTCGCTCGAGAAGGCAGTACAGGCAGCCACCGGCAGATCCGCTGCGAAGGGCGCGATGGCCAGGAACTTTTCGCTCGACGTGACGACGGGCTACTGCAAGAACTACGCGGCAGGGTGGTACGCGGATATCCATGTGCCGACGCGGCTGATCGACGAGCAGACAGTTCTGCGACTCGCCAAGGCCGGAGGCGATGGCGAGCTGAGGCCGTGGGCAGGGGGCCAGCCGGAGGACTGGCGGGCGTGGGCGCTGTCAGAGGTACGTGTTAGCTCACGAAAGCTGGGGAAGGGAGCGCAGGTGGAAGCGCAGTTCCGGGAGGCGGTGGAGCGATTGCGGGCCGAGTGGCCGAAGTACGAGAGAGATGTGGTTGTGGTGCCGATGCAGTGTTTTGAAGGGTGGAGCGCGCAACTCACCAGTCCGAAGGGAGAGATTCTTCATGCTCGATATGGCGACGAAGGCTTGCGTATGATGGCGGATGGACACCCGATCTCATGACGTACGACCTACGAACAGAGCCTTGGCTCCCTCTCCGCCGCCGCGATGGCCGCGTCAGCTGGGAGTCGATCCCGCAGATGGTTGCGGACGTCGCCGGCAGCAATCCTGTCGTCGCGATTGCCTCACCGCGGGCCGACTTTGACGGTGCACTTACGGAATTCCTGATCGGCGTTCTGACGGCCGCGATGGCTCCGGCGGACGAGACGGCCTGGCGTGAGCTCTGGACGCATCCTCCCACGGCGACTGAGCTCCAGATGGCGCTCGATGCACTGCCAGACGCCTTCGATCTGGATGGCGACGGCCCACGATTCATGCAGGACTTCTCGGAGGCTGATCTCGCCGACGAGGAGGTCAAGCCAGTCCAACAGCTTCT
>JBBSVF010000146.1:0-7416 GCA_038233745.1 Gemmatimonadales bacterium | reverse complement strand
TGGGCTATGGGGATGACGTCTCCATCGGCGAGCTGGCCGGGATGGTGAAGCAGGCCGTGGGCTTCGAGGGAGCGCTCCGCTTCGATACCACCAAGCCCGACGGCACTCCTCGCAAGCTGCTCGACTCCACCAGGCTGCGCAGCACTGGCTGGACTCCCGGCGTGCACCTGGCCGAGGGAATCGCGCGTACGTATGAGTGGTTCCTGACGCACCATGACGAGGCGCGGCTGGTAGGGTAGTAGTCCGCCGCCCTCCGCGCCCCCGTCGCCTTGAGCGCCCCCCGTCGCCCTGAGCGCAGCGAAGGGCCTGCACCTGCCCCTGCAGGTCCTTCGCTCCGCTCAGGACGACACGGTTTCCGAGCGCAACCACACTCCAACCCCGCTATCTTCCGCGGATGCCCACCACTTCGCTCGACCTCCTCGCGATCAACACCGTCCGCACCCTCTCCATGGATGCGGTCCAGAAGGCGAACTCCGGACATCCGGGCACGCCGATGGCGCTCGCCCCGCTGGGATACGCGCTCTTCACACGCCACATGCGCCACGACCCGGCCGATCCGCACTGGCCCAATCGCGATCGCTTCGTGCTCTCGTGCGGGCATGCGTCCCTGCTGCTGTACTCCTGCCTCTACCTGAGCGGCTACGACCTCACTCTCGAGGATCTCAAGCAGTTCCGCCAGTGGGGCAGTCGCACACCAGGGCACCCGGAGTACGGACACACGGCGGGCGTCGAGACCACCACCGGCCCGCTGGGTCAGGGTGTCGGCAACGCGGTGGGCATGGCCGTGGCCGAGGCCCACCTCGCCGCGACCTTCAATCGCGAGGGCCATGCGATTGTCGACCACCACACGTACTTCATCTGCAGCGACGGCGACCTCATGGAGGGCATCTCTCACGAGGTGGCCTCCTTCGCGGGCCACTTCGCCCTCGGCAAGCTGATCGGCTTCTACGACGACAATCACATCACCATCGACGGCAGCACCGACCTCACCTTCTCCGACAACACAGCCCAACGCTTCGAGGCCTACGGCTGGCAGGTATTGCACCTGGCCGACGTGAACGATCTCGACGCGATCGACGAAGTGGTGGCCTTGGCGAAAGATGACACGACCCGCCCCACGATGGTGATTACACGCACGCACATCGGCTACGGCTCACCGGCAAAGCAGGACACCTCAGGTGCGCACGGTGAGCCCTTGGGCGCCGACGAGATCGTGGCCACAAAGAAGGCCCTCGGCTGGCCGAATCCCGAAGAGTCGTTCTTCGTGCCGGACGATGCCCTCGCGGAGTGGCGCAAATGCCTCGAGCGCGGGGCCCTCCAGCATGCCGAATGGACGAATGCGTACGCCGCGTATGCCAGGGCCAATCCGGATGACGCAAAAGCGCTCACCCGCCGCCTCGAAGGCCGCCTCCCCGACGGTTGGGCAAACGTCATTCCCACCTTCACCGCTGAGAATGGAGCGGTGGCCAGCCGCCAGGCATCGAACATGGTGCTCAACCAGCTCGTGGGTGTGTTGCCCGAGCTCATGGGCGGCTCGGCGGACCTCACGCCGAGCAACGGCACGGCGGTGAAGACGTGGAAGAGCTTCGCGCCCGATGCTCCCGAGATGCGCTACATGCACTACGGCATTCGCGAGCACGGCATGGCGAGCATCATGAACGGGATGGCGCTGCACCGCGGAGTGATTCCCTTCGGCGGCACCTTCCTGATCTTCTCGGATTACATGCGGCCGTCCATCCGGCTCGCATCGCTGATGAACCAGCGGGTGATCTTCATCTACACGCACGACAGCATCGGCTTGGGCGAGGATGGGCCCACGCACCAGCCAGTGGAGCAACTCTCGGCATTGCGGGCCATTCCGGGGCTCACCGTGCTGCGGCCCGCGGACGCCTCGGAGACGGCGGAGTCGTGGAAGGTGGCGATCGCCCACGAACATGGTCCTGTGTGCCTCGTGCTCACGCGTCAGAAGCTCGGCTTCATCGACCGCACGCGGTTCGCGGCGGCGAGTGGGGTGGCCCGGGGGGGCTACGTGCTGGCGGACGCCGAAGGCGGCGCCCCCGAGGTGGTGCTGATGTCCAGCGGCAGCGAGGTGGGGATCGTGATGACGGCGCGCGAGCAGCTGGTGGCGGAGGGCGTACGCGTCCGGGTGGTGAGCTTGCCCAGCCATGAGCTGTTCGCGCTGCAGGATGCCGGGTATCAGGAGTCGGTGCTTCCGCGGGGGATCCCCCGCGTCAGCATCGAGGCAGCGAGTCGCATGTGCTGGTACCGGTGGGTGGGCGACAACGGCGTGGTAATCGGAATTGACCGATTCGGGGCAAGTGCGCCATACGAGACCATTTTCAAGGAGCTGGATCTGACCGCCGAGAAAGTCGTGGCGGCGGCGCAGGTGCTGGTAGGACCGGCCCGTTCCTGACTGGGCGTGGCCGGCTGCTAGTCGCAGGACAATCATGCAAGCCTCTTCCGCAGTTGGAGTTGTGGTGGGCTGCAATGTGACGCAGAACCGTGTGCGGACGTCTTGACGTGGACCGGACGCTGCCCCGTGCGTAGTTGCGATTCCAGTTCGTGCCGGTCCCGTGGACAGCGGAATCGGTACGTTTTTTGTACTCTGGTGTAGCAGCCTCACATGTTCCGCGCGCCGCAGGTGGCGCTCGCGAATGACATTTGCCCGCCTGGCCAACCCAGGTGTACAGCTTCTCCGCTCGACCAACAGTCCTTCATGATTTCTGGCCCCACCCTTCCCTCCCTCGTGCAGCTCGGTCTGGTGTTCGCGACCGGGTTCGTGGTGAGCGCGGTCCTGCAGCCGATCGTACGGCGCTTCGCCGTCATGCGCGGCCTGCTCGATTACCCCGATGACAATCGGCGCAATCACATCACGCCCATCCCCCGGCTCGGTGGCGTCGGCGTCGTCGTGGGCGTGTCCGCTGCGCTCCTGCTCGGTGCGGTGCTCGCGGGTTCATCGGGAGGATTCACCCTCTCGCCATTCATCCTCGCGCTCGCCGTGGGATCGCTGCTGCTGTTCGTCACCGGCCTGGTGGATGACATTCGCGGGGTCCCACCGATCGCGAAACTCATTGTGCAGTCCGTCGCGGCGCTTATTCTCTGGCAGGTGGGGTTCCAGATCCGCGTGCTCGCCTTCCCCCCTTCGTATGTAATTCCGCTGGGTGTGATCGCCCTGCCCGTCACGCTCGTGTGGATTATCGGAGTGTCGAACGCGTTCAACCTGGTCGACGGCGCTGATGGCCTGGCCGGCGGCGTGGGCATCATCGCCCTGGTGGCAACGGCCCTCTCGGCCGTAGTGCTCCATGACGTCCCGGTGCTCTGGTGCAGCGTTGCCCTCATCGGTGCACTGCTCGGATTCCTGCGCCTGAACTTTCCCCCCGCGCGGATCTTCCTTGGCGATTCGGGGAGCCTCGTCGTCGGTTTTCTGCTTGCCGTGCTCACGGTGCGGGGCATGACTCGCCCAGACGGCGCGCTCTACGCAATCGGACCGATCTTCGCCCTGTCCTATCCCCTGCTCGACACGGGCATGGCCATTCTGCGGCGCTGGCTCCGTGGCGATCCTCTTTCGCGGGCTGACGGGCGGCACATCCATCATCAACTGCAGCTCCTGGACATGGGGCCGCGTGTGGCGCTCCTCGTGCTGTACAGCCTCTCTGCGGTCGTGGCGTTGCTCGGTATCTCTGCCACGTATGCGCCGCAGCTCACGCTCATGCTCGGAGCGGCAGGATCCATCGTGCTGCTGTCCGTGATGGTATTCGGTGCCCGGTGGCTGCAATACCACGAGCTCATCGAGATCGGCACCTCCATCAGCAACATCGTGCTACACGGGCGGTCGCGGGTGCAGGACAAGATCCACGCGCGGGATGTTGCGCGGCTTATCGACAACGCGAACGGGGCGGAAGAGCTGATGCGGATCCTTGCCACCTCCGCGCCCACCTTCCGGTTCTCCCACATGCAGCTTCGGTGGAGCACCAGCCGCGAGAACCCGCCCCTCCCCATCATCGCGGATGTCCAGCGTGCATTGCTGTGGAGCTTCGACTATCCCGTGCTCGCCAGGACCGAGCGGGCGGACCCGCTCTTTCTGAGTGTATGGTGCGACGTGAGACACCGGCGTCCCGCAGGGGCTGAGCGCGTCACCCGGATCCTGGCGCCGGCCGTCGCGCAGTGGATGCGATTCCACCCCGAGGAGCTCCATGCCCCTACGGTGCGCGCTCCGCACGAGCTGGCCCGGAACGGCGGAGCCATGGCGATCGGTGACCGCCGAGGGGCCGCTCTCGTCCTCGAACGTGACCCGTCGCCCAGAGTCTCCGGCCCCATGGATGGCAGTGCGCCTCGCACTCTCCCTCTGGCTGGTCCTTCTCGTTCATTTCAACCCTGACGGTGCCGCCGGCGCGCGATTCGTCTATCTCGTCCGTGCGATAGTCGAAGGGCATACCTTCTCGGTGGATGCGTACGCTGCCACATCGTATGGCGGCCTGCTTTCGGCAGACATCTTCACGCTCCACGGGCATCAGTGGGTTGACACGAATCCCGGTCTCGCATTTCTGGCTGCGCCAGCATGGGCGGCAGTCGTCGCGCTGGCCCATCTGCTCCCGGGGGGCAGCGCGCTGCTTGCGGATCCCCTCGCCTTCCTGCTCGCTCACTTCGTGACCACCGCCACCACCACGGCGCTGTTCACGGTGCTGGCGAGTCTGTTGGTGGCAGGATGGGTCCGTGCCCGCACGGGAAGCGAATCACGAGCCACCCTGGCGGCGGTCGTGTACGCCATCGGGACGAACAGCTTCTTCCTCTCCGGATTGCTGATCCAGCACAGCGCCATCGCGCTGGTCACGCTCGTACTCTTTTTGAGCGTCGTGGAGCCCGGACTCGTCCTGCCGCGCACAGCGCCACACCGTCGTCGTGTGCTTCTGGGGCTCGCCGCGGGAACCGGGATTCTCGTGGATCTGTCCGTCATACCAGCGCTCGCGGTGCTCGCCCTGCCACTGCTCCTTGCACGCGCGACCGGAGAGCCCGAGACCTCCCGACAACGACGACTGCTCGTGAATGCCGCCGGGTTTCTCGCTGGTGCCGTGGTACCGCTGGCAGTTCTGCTCGCGTATCAGGCAGCGTGCTTCGGCAACGCCTTTCAGCCCGCGCAGCATTACTACTTCGCCAACGGCGTAGCCGGGGGGTTCGCGACGCTGCCCAGCGTGTCAGTACTGCTGGCCGTGCTGTTCAGCCTGCGCGCTGGGCTGTTCGTGTTCGTCCCGGTGGCGCTCTGCTCGATCTGGGTGATGGCGAGCGCCGAGAGGAGCGAGGCGGCCGGACGCTCAGCGCGCCTGCTCTCGGTGACGCTGCTCGCCGCCTACCTGCTGTACGCCAGTTGCTTCACCGCATCGGTGGAATACGGATACTTTGGTCCCCGGTACCTTGCTCCCGTGATTCCGGTGCTGGTGGGTATCGCGATGATCGGCCTGCGCCGCGAACTGCATCCCGTGGCGATCGTCACAATCGCGGCCTCGTTCGCGATCAACCTGTTTGGGGCGCAGAACGGGATCTATGTGTCAGACAGTCTCGGAGCGGTGCGCACTGTCGGGCTCTGGCTCGTGCGCGGCCCGTGGTTGCCGGCCGTGGATCAGTTGCACGCGGACTTCGGCCTGGGGTCGGCGACGCCCTACGGCTTCCTGGCCCTGCTCGCGGCGGTGCTCCTTGTGGTCTGGTTTCCGTGGCGTCGTGAAATGCCCTTGCCGCGCGAGTCATGACCAGTGGGAATGAGATCGCGTCGATCGTCCGCACGCTGTATCCCGAGATCACCTTTCGCGGGTGGATGCAGCGACACCGACCAGCGATCTGTCCCTTCGAGCTGGTGGTCGACGCAATCCCGGTGGGCAGCCAGGTGCTGGATATCGGGTGCGGATCCGGACTGCTGCTCGGCGTCCTCGCGGCGATGGATCGGGTCGTCGGCGGCACTGGCGTTGACACGAGCACCGCAGCCATCTCGGCGGCAGAAACCATGTCGCAGAGGCTCGGCGCCGAGGCGCAGCAACGTCTGCGGTTCGAAGTGCGCGGGGAGGCGGAGACCAGGGACCGTGCGGATGTCGTCACGATGATCGACGTGATGCATCACATCCCCATTCCCATTCAACGCGACGCCTTTGCTCGTGCGGCGGCACAGGCGCGCCCGGGAGGGCTGTTCGTGTACAAGGACATCGGCGCGCACCCGCGCTGGCGAGCGGCAGCCAATCGTCTCCACGACGCCGTGATGGCGCGGCAGATCGTCCATTACGTGCCCGACGCTGTGGTGCGTGAGTGGGCCGCATCGCTCGGACTCACGGAACTTCACTGGTCACATCATCCGCGCCTCTGGTACGAGCATGTGCTGGGCGTCTACCGGGTAGCGGCATGACGCCGCCACTGGTGAAGGCGTTGCGGCCGGCGCAGTGGGTGAAGAACCTGCTCGTGTTCGTCCCGCTGCTCACTGCACACCGCCTGGGGGACGGAGCCAGCATCGCGGAAAGCGCCGTCGCCTTCGTGGCGTTCTGTGCGGCCGCGTCGGCCGGCTACGTGGTGAACGATCTCGTGGATCGCGAGAACGATTGCGCACATCCGCGAAAGCGGCATCGGCCCTTTGCATCAGGGGAGCTCGGGCCGGGGATCGGGTACCTGATGATCGCGATGCTGGCGGCAGCGGCGCTGCTGCTGGCGCTCTGGTTGCCGAGGCCTTTCCAGATGACGCTGTCCGGCTATGTGGTGCTGACGGCGATGTATTCGCTTCGCCTCAAGCGTATGCTGCTGATCGATGTGGTGGTGCTGGCGGCGCTCTACACGCTGCGGATTATCGCGGGCACCACAGCGATCGATGTCGTGCTGTCACCCTGGCTGTTGGCATTCTCGATGTTCGTGTTCTTCAGTCTGGCGCTGATGAAGCGGTCGTCGGAGCTGGATGCGCTCGGCGAGAGTGCGCCGGATGTCACGAAGGGGCGCGCGTACGAGCCGGCTGATTCGGGGGCGCTGGCTGCGCTTGGCGCCGGGAGTTCGTGCGTGGCGGCGCTGGTGTTGGCGCTGTACGTGAACACGCCGGAGGTGAGTTCGCTGTACCGGCAGCCGTACTTTCTCTGGGGGCTGGCGCCGCTGTTCCTGTATTTTCTCGGGCGGTTGTGGATCGTGGCGCGGCGCGGATACGTGGAGGGGGATCCGCTGCTGTATGCGGCGCGGGATCGCGGAAGTTACGGGGTGATCGTGGGGGCGCTGGTGCTGGTATGGCTGGCGTTATGACACCCGAGCGGACACCTGGACTCACATGATCGTCATCACTGGCGCCGGCGGCTTCATCGGGGGACACCTCGCCATCGACCTTGTTCGCTCCGGTGAACGGGTTCGGGCGGTGGACATCAAACCGCTCCTTGCATGGCATCAGCAGGCCGACGGCGCGGAATG
>JBBSVF010000145.1:0-7447 GCA_038233745.1 Gemmatimonadales bacterium | reverse complement strand
CGACGAACCGCTCGCCGACGCGGCGACGATCATCGGCAGCGCGACGCGCGCCGACCGCGTCGCACCGCACGCGTCACAGCTGTACCTGTCGATCGCCAGGCCACTCGTGATGGTGGTGGGTTGATCGACCACCTCGCGCGCGGCGAGATCCGCGCGCGCCCCGCACGCAGGGCACTCACTGTATTTCGTGAACGTTGCCTTGTACGGCAGTGCCATCCGATGGCCATCGGGACACACCCACACGTCCCAGTCCACACTCCCGATGCGCTCTTCCACCTGCTGTCCATGTTCGAGTACCGCGTCATCGGCGGCATCATCCAGCTTCCGCATCATTTTTCCGCACGTGGGACACGGGCGCGGACGATTGCGACGCCAACGCGTGATGCCGAGGATTCCCAGCACAAGTGCGGCGACCGCCGCGAGCACTGACCCGATGATTGCGAACACGCGCCCCGGCCCTGCATCCGGCACCCGCACGTGCGTGGCGAGCGATCGCGCGCCAGGTGCGTCCGCCGCCACCGAGAGTCCCACGTCGCCCCGCAGTCGCGCCTCGATAGCAGAAATTCCACCGCCCACCGCCGCCGCGTAATCTTTCTCCCGCAGGCGAGGAATGATCGAGTCCCGACAGATCGTCGCCGCCGACGCATCCGTGATGATCCCCTCGGTGCCGGTACCGGTGCTCACGAAACACCGGCCCTTTCCATCCGCCGCGATTTCCTTCGGCACGATCAACATCAGCACGCCCACATCGCGCCGCGCCGACCCGATCTGCGCCACCGAGCCCACCTTCCAGGATCGATAGATCTCGAGCGCCACCTGCTCCGGCCTGTAATCACCCACCGACGGCAGAATGGCGACAGCAATGTCCCCATACCCGGCACTCTGCACAGCGCGAATCCGCGCGTCGAGCGCGCTGTGCGCGGAGTTTGCCAGTACATGCCCAGCGTCGGAGATGAGCGACGCGGGCGTAGGAACAGGCGGCACGTACCGCGCGATCGCGCCCTCATGTGGCGTACGCTGCGGCACCACCATCGCCGCCGCCAGCATGAGGGCGCGCACGGTCATGGCACCAGCGTGCACGCCTCGGCCACCTTTGCACAGGCGGGGTCGAGGAGGGGCAGCCTGAGACGCGCGAGCGCTGCATTCACTGCGACGAGATCCGTGGCGTACACCTTCTGCAACTGCGTCTCGTACACCTTCAGTTCAGTGCTCAGGATTCCGAAGATCTCTCCCATGTTGTTCGTCGGCGCACCATCCCCACGCTCGGCCATAGACACCAGATTGGCCAGCCGGTTGTTCACCTTGATGGGAAAGTTGAGTGGATCCTGTCCGCTCTGGTTGCGCACCTGGTAGATGTTCTCCTCCACTGCCGTCGCATCGGTGCGCAGCGTGCGGCCCGTTGCCGTGAGCTCCGGGTCGGACGCGCGCTTGAGGCGATCGTCGAGCTGGCTCTTCACGCGACGGATGCCGATAACGGCTTCGTTGGCGTCGTTCGCGCGATCACTCACGCGATGCGAAAAGGCGTACTGCGCACGGAGGTCGGCGTCGCTCACATCGGTAAAGCGTGGATTGCGGCCTACGGTAATCGGCGTGGTCAGCGTCTGGCGGTCCACGGTGAGGCGCGCAGTGTACCGGCCCGGCGGCACTGCGGGGCCGTTGGTGCCCGCGCCCCAGAGAATCATTCCCGGAAAGCTCGCGATGGGCTGCGTGCGGAGGTCCCAGAGCACACGCTGTACCCCCGTTCCCTTCGGCAAGTAGAGATTACCTCCCCGGCGCCGGCCACCGCGCGACGCGGTGCTGTCGGCGGTGGTGGTGTCCTGCGTGTAGCTGCGCAGCACATGGTTGAGCGAGTCCACGAGCTCCAGCCGCGTTGCGGTGGCACCAGTGGGCACATAGTAGCTGATCGAGGCCCCGCTGCCGGACCGGATTGCGGCCGGCGACGCGAACAGACGCGCGGTGTTGCCGAGTGCCATCGTACCCATCTGACGGAGTGGCGCGATGTTGTCCAGCACCCAGAACCCGCGGCCATGCGAGGCGATCACCAGCTCGTTGTCTTCCACGACAACATCGGCGATCGGGATGTCGGGCATGTTGAGCCGCAGCGTTTGCCACGAATCGCCGTTGTCGTACGAGATGTACATCCCGTGCTGCGCGCCGGCATACAGCAGTCCGCGGCGTGTGGGATCCTCGCGCACGGCATGCACGTAGTCGTCCGCGCGAATGCCGTTCACGATCTTCGTCCAGGTGGCGCCGTAGTCCGCTGTGCGGAAGATGTACGGCGCCTGATCGCCCAACAGGGGGCGGCGCACGCTCACGTACGCCGCGCCGTCGTTGAACGCCGACGCGTCGATCTGGCTCACGCGCCCCAGGTCCGGCATGCCCGGTGGAGTGACATTACGCCAGGTTTTTCCCCCGTCGCGCGTGACATGCACCAGCCCATCGTCCGATCCCGTCCAGATGGTGTTCACCGAGCGCTTGCCCGGTCCCACCGAGAAGATCGTGGCGTAGACCTCTGGACCATTCATGTCGCCGGTGATCGGGCCGCCGCTCTTCTCCTGCGTCTTCGGATCGTGTCGCGTGAGGTCGCCGCTCAGCGCGGTCCACGTGCGCCCGCCATCCCGCGTGCGCCAGAGCCGCTGCGATGAGACGTACATCGTCTTCGGATCCACTGTGGAGAACACGATGGGATACGTCCACTGCCACCGCTCGCGGATATCCTTGCTCGGCTCGCCGGAATAGAACCAGGGATAGGGGTTCACCTCGCGCGACTGCCCCGTGCGCCGATTGAACTTGTCCAGATAGCCGCCGTTGTTCGTGCCCGAATAGAACAGGTCCGGATCGTACGGATCGGGGGCGATGTATCCCGGCTCTCCACCGCCGGCGCGGTATGCATTCTCCATCCCGCCATTCGCCAGATCGCTCCCCACGAGCGCAGCCGGCGTGTGCGACTTCGCACTCGTGTCGGCCTGCCGCGCGTTGAAGGCGCCGAGGTTCCAGTCGATCGGTACGCAGAGCGTGGAGTTGTCCTGCTGCGACCCGCAGGCGTCTGGCGGCACGCCTGCTGTTGTCGCCACATGGTAGAACTGGCCGGTGGGAAAATCCTCGTCGGTCCACTTGCCACCGGTGTTTGTCGTTACCGCACCGCCGCCGTCGTTGGCGACGACCATATGCGCCGGATCGGCTGCATCGATCCAGAGATCGTGGAAGTCACCGTGCGTCCCGTTGTCGATCGTGGAGGTTGTCTTGCCACCGTCCTTCGAGCGGAAGAGCGAAGTGTTCTCCATGTAGACGACGTCTGCATTGCGCGGATCAGCGAACACGTGTGTGTAGTAGAAGGCGCGCTGGCGGATGGAGCGGCTGTCGTTGATGAGCGCCCAGGTGGCGCCGGCATCCTCGCTACGAAAAAGGCCACCGCTGTCGTTCTCCACGAGCGCGTACACCCGGTTGGAGTTGGCTCCCGACACATCAACGCCAATGCGCCCCACGACGCCGGATGGAAGGCCCTTGTTGCGGGTGATTTCCGTCCAGGTCTCGCCGCCGTCGATGCTCTTGAACAGCCCGCTCCCCGCACCACCGCTCGACATCTGATATTCGGTGCGATAGGCCTGCCACATTGCGGCGTAGAGGATGTCGGGGTTCGTGTGATCGATGGTGATGTCGATCGCCGCCGTGCGGTCGTCGCGATAGAGCACCTTGCGCCACGACCGTCCGCCATCGGTGCTCTTGAACACGCCCCGTTCGGTGCTGGGCTCGCTGTATTTGCCGAATGAGGCGACGTAGATGATGTCGGGGTTCGTGGGATGAATGCGGATCTTCGAGATGGCATCGGTCCCACTGAAGCCAACATGCGTCCAGGTCTTGCCCGCGTCCGTGCTGCGATAAACGCCATCGCCCGGCATGATGTTGCCGCGGATGCAGGTCTCGCCCATGCCGATGTACACGATGTCGGGGTTGCTTTCGCTCACCGCCACCGCGCCCACGCTGGCCGAGCGGATCTGGCCGTCCGTGACAGGCATCCAGGTGTCGCCTCCATCCGTTGTCTTCCAGAGACCGCCGCCGGTGGCGCCGAAGTATGCCTCTTTCGGGCGGCCGGTCACCCCGCTCGCGGCGATCGAGCGTCCGCCACGATCGGGCCCGAGATTTCGCCAGGCGTACTGCGAAAGAAGGGTGGTATCGGCGGCGGCGGCCATCGGCGTCGCCATGCGTGCGTGTGCGGCGGGCGACGTGGATGCCAGCGCGATGAGACCGGCACCGGGAAGGGCAGCGGCAAGAAGCAGGTGCAGAGTGCGCATGTGATCCCGAACGGGTTGGGACGGAAGAGAACTCGCTGCCTGAAGCAGGCGACACGCAACGTTGGCGCGGAGTCGGGTGGTGTGCAACCCGACCCGCGCAGGTCAGACCTCGCTCTCGCCGATGATCGTGGGTTCGGTGCCCTGTCCGCGCTCACCGCCCTCGGGCGACGCGACCTTGCCCGCGTCCTGCCCCGTGTCGGCGCGCTTTTCGTCTCGCACGCCGTCGAGCGCTGCCGCGGAGATCCACCCCTGTTCCGCTGCATGCTGCGCAGCGTCGAGCGTGTCTTCCGCGAGCACCAGCACGCTGTGCGCCGCCAGAATCTCCGTCGCCAGTGCCTGGATGCTCGTGGTGCGCTCGGCGCTCCGCGTCACATCGCGGATGTATACGGCACGGATGCGATCCGGAAACTCGCCGACGATCTGGCGGTAGATCTCCGGATCGTGCTGTCCCGAATCGCCCATGAGGATGAACGGCAGTGTTGGGTATCGATTCAGGATGTCGCGAATGATCCCGCCCTTGTGTTCAAGGTGGCGCTCGCTGGCCAGCGCTCCGAAGTTGATGTCCCAGTCGCGCAGCAGCAGCGGCCCTTTGGGAATCCCCTGCAGATCGAGGAATTCGGAGATCACATCATAGATGTTCCACGGACTGCTTGATACATAAAATATCGGATTCGCCTCGACGCCTGCCGCCCCGTTTCGGAGGGCGGAGTAGAAGGCTGCGACCCCGGGAAACGGAAGCCGGGTGCGCGCGTTGCCCAGCATCACCGTGCGAGCGGCCTGCAGGAAGTTGGAGACGCGCGATTGAATCACCGTGTCGTCCAGATCGCTGATCACGCCGAAGGTGGCGGTGAGCGGGGGGACGAAGATCTCGCCAGTGCCGGTGATCTTCGGCGCTCCGGCGGTGAGGGGCGCGATCAGCTCCACGTCGTATGTCTGCCATTCGGCGCTCGATCGGATGCCGGCGGCCGCGATGGACGTGGTGAAGAATCCCTCATCGTCGGTCTTGAAGGGCGCACGGGCCCCCGACCACTGAACTTCCACGTCGGCGAGGGCGAGAGGATCGCTGTCCACACGGCGCACGGTATTCAGCAGGTTCCGCAGGGTGGAATCGGCCGCCGAGCTTTCGCCAATGTCGCGCTGCTCCACCACGCGTCCCCAGACATGCGCTGTGTCGGAGGTTCCGTAGCCTCGGTAACAGAGGATCTCGTGGGGCGCATCGCGGAAGATGTCGCGGACCCTGCGCGAGGTGCCACGCACCTGCGCGTCAAGCTCACCGAGAAGGGCGTCGATTCGGTCGGTCCAGCTGGGCATGGCGGACAGGTACAGGAGTGGCGAGGGGCTGTCTGCAGAGTGGCAGACGTGGGAGTTCACTGTTCGCGGCTGCGAAAACCGGGCCGGCAGACAACGACTGTCGCGCTGCGTCACCACGCGTCAGTTTGGAGAGGGTTTCAGCCTGTCATTCATCCGCCCATATGACTCAGCGGCTCGCGATTCTGCTTCGTGGCATCAATGTGGGCAAGGGCAAGCGCGTTGCCATGGCCGATCTGCGCGTCGCGCTGGAGCAGGAGGGATACGCGGAGGTTCGCACCCTGCTCAACAGTGGCAATGTGGTGCTGACGGCTTCCGCGGTCTCGCCGGGGCACCACGCGTCGCTGATCGAATCGCTGCTGGAGCGCCAGCTCGGGCTGCGGTCACGCGTGGCCGTGCTCACCCTGCCAATGCTCGATCGCATCATTGCTGAGAATGTGCTGCTGCCGCGCTCGGACAACCACTCTCGGCTCATGGTGGCCGCCTTTGTCGACGCGAGCCGCCGGGATCGTGCCCTGGCGCTGCGGCAGGAGGACTGGGGAACGGAGGCCTGTCACGTCGGCGAGCACGCCGCGTACCTGTGGTGTCCGGCGGGCGTGCTGGAGAGCCCCCTCAGCGATGCCTTCGCGAAGACGATGGGAGACACGGTGACCACGCGGAACTGGAATACCGTGCTGAAGATCCGGGGCGCCCTCGGTGCCTGATGCACGAACGGTGAGTGGCTGTCCCGCCACCCACCGTTCGTGCTTGAAGAATGATCTCCGTGCCGCGAAGAAGCGTCAGGGCACCGGATGGCCGTCCACGTCGAGCACGGTGATGGGCGCAATGCCCGTGGCGCGCAGCGGCGCCTCGATGCTCGCGCGGTCACCAACGATGATCAGGTTCAGGTGATCCACATCGATGTACCGCTTTGCCACTCGCACCAGATCGTCGCGCGAGACCGAGTTGATCTTTGCGGCGAAGTCCGAGTAGAACGACTCTGGCAGATCCTGGGTGTAGATGCTCGAGATAGCACCAGCAGTCCCGTTCACGGTGGCGAAGCGCCCCGGCAGTGACTGGATCAGCGACTCCTTGCCCTGGCGGATCTCGTCGTCGGTGAAGGGCACGTCACCCTGCACACCGCGGAAGTGCGTCATGAAGCCGATGAGCGCGCTGTCCGTCTTGGCACTCACGATGCCGCCACCGGCGTTGAATGCGCCGGGTCCGCGGCCGTATCCGAAGCTGGAGCGCACGCCGTAGCTGTAGCCCTTCACTTCGCGGATATCATGGTTCAGGCGCGACTGGAAGAGTCCCCCCAGCAGTGTGTTCATCACCTGCAGTGCGTAGTAATCCGGTGTGTTGCGCGCCGGCCCGGGCGTGCCGAAGGCGAACACCGACTGCGCCGCCTTGGGCTTGTCCACCAGATAGATCATGCGGGCGCGCGGGGCGGGCACGTCACCATAAGCAAAGGTGGGACGCTCGCCACCTGCCGGCCATCCAGCCAGCGCGCGTTCCACCGTTGCGCGTGCAGTGACGGCGTTCACGTCGCCACTCACGGTGATGATCGCGCGGCCGGGCCGGAAGTAGTTCGACGCAAATTTCATCACATCGGCGCGCGTGACGTTCTTCACCGTGGCATCGGTGATCACTCGGCCGTACGGGTGCTGATCGCCGTACGTCACCCGCGCGAACACATTCGACGCGATGGCATTCGGCTCGTCGCGCTGCTGCACGAGCGCCACCAGCGCGCGCCCCCGGATGCGATCCAGTGCGCTGTCCGGAAAGGTGGAGTGTTCCAGCATGTCCGCCACGAGCGAGAGGGCGGGGGCAAGCTTGTCGCGCAGCGCCGTGAAGCGGATGGAGCCGCT
>JBBSVF010000144.1:0-7491 GCA_038233745.1 Gemmatimonadales bacterium | reverse complement strand
CTTCGTGCGGAACTCGGCATCGTATGCCACCGATGGACGATGGTTCGTGTACGATCGCGGCGATGCGGAGAACGCGCGGCTGATGCGGTATGCCGGGGACAGGCGGCCGTACGTGTTCGTGGAGGAGCGGGGGAAGATCTATCCGTATGTGGAGGCGCCGGGGCGGTGATGCGGGGGCTGGTGTCAGTTTCGGCCAAGCTCGAAGGCCGCCGCATCCTGTGCGCGGTAACGGCGGCTCCAGAGCAGCGCGGAGCCGTCGCGCAGCACCACACGGTACTCGCCGTGCGACCACGGCTGCAACTCGCGGATCGCGTCGAGCCGAACGATGTCGGAACGATTCACCCGAAGGAAGGCGGCAGGATCGAGCCTTGCGGCGAGGGCGCCGATCGAGGCGCGAAGGCGGAAGGTGCCGTGCGGGGTGTGAAAGACCACATGGTTGCGGTCTGCACGCGCCAGGTGGATGTCCTCCACCGCGAGCAGGCGTGCGCCATGCGCTGGCCCGCGCGCATCGTGCACGAGCAGGCGGCGCAGCGGCCGGCCGGCAACCAGTGCGGCGAGGCCCGCGCGGTCGCCATGCTGCTCTCCCGCCGCACGCGCCTGGCGGGCACGGTCGATGGCATCGGAGAGCCGAGCGCCGGTGACCGGCTTCAGCAGGTAGTCGAGGGCACGAACCTCGAACGCGCGCAGTGCATGCGCGTCGTAGGCCGTCACGAACACCACCGGCGGCATCGCGTCGGCGCCGATCGCGGCGACCACCTCGAATCCGTCGAGCACCGGCATCTGCACGTCGAGCAGCACGAGGTCGGGGGTAAGCGCCGCGATCGCGGACACGGCCTCCTCGCCGGAGCAGGCCTCCCCCACCACCTCTACATCTGACAATACATCCAGCAGGCGACGCAACCTGCGGCGCGCCGGTGCCTCGTCGTCGGCGATGAGTACGCGCAGCGTCGTCATTCGGCGCGTCCCGCCGGTTGCGTCATCACTCCCTGGGCCCATCCATCACGCGCGGCCACGCCCTCCGCGAGCGTGCGCGCGGGCAGACGCATCATCACTTCAAAGCCCCCGTCAATCGCGGGACCTGCGCGCATCTCGTGTGCGTCGCCGTAGAGCAGGCGCAGCCGCTGTCGCGTGGCGTGCAGCCCGGTGCCACTGCCTGTTCCCGTCGCTCCCTCGATGACGGGAGCGGATGGAGGTGGGGGTCCGTCGTCGTGAACGCGAATCGCGAGCGCGTCGCCCCATGACGCAGGCTCGCGCGCGATGGTGACGGTGACGCACCCCGTGCCGATGCGCGTGACGCCCCCGTGGTGGACGGCGTTCTCCACCAGCGGCTGCAGCAACATTGACGGAACCAACAGGTTCGCGGCATCCGGCCCGATTTCCACGCGTGTCCGCAGCCGCTCGCCGAACCGCGCGTGGAGAAGGCCGAGGTACTGGTCCAGGAGCTGTCGCTCCTCGTGGACCGGGACTTCGTGGGCGTGGGTGGTGCGAAGCGAGGCGCGCAGCAGGCCGGCGAGCTGGACGAGCAGTGCGTCGGCCAGCTCCACGTCCTCGTGCATCGTCTCCGAGATCGTGTTCAGCGCATTGAAGAGGAAATGCGGCTGCAACTGCAGGCGGAGATTGCTGAGCTGCGCGCGCAGGAGCCCTTGCGTGAGCAATGTTGCGCGCCGCTCGCGCGCTCGATCGGCGTACACACTCTCGCCCAGCGCAACCAGCGCGAGGATGGCCACTGCGGGAAAGAGCGAGTTCACCGCCTCATAGGCGTAGCGCGAGAGCGAGAATGCGAGCGGGTAGCCGGTGAGCCCGAAGGTTGGGGCGAGCGCGGCGCGCACGACGATCATGAGCGTGGTGTGCACCACCGTGATCGCGACGAATGATGCGACGTAGAGCGACACCGTACCGCGGAGCAGCGGGCGCACGAGCGGGCGCCGCACGAGGAGCCACAGCAGTGCGGCGAAGGTCGGGAGGGTGAGCAGCGCCCCCGTCGACTCGTTGAACACCCGGGCGGCCAGGTTGTGAGTGTTCCCATCCGCCAGGTCCTGGAAGATGAAATACGAGAAGCGCACCGCGAATATCGCCAGCAGCACGCCTGCCAGCACCGTGATGGCGCGGCGGCCGCGCAGCCACGCGTCAGCGAAGGTTGGCGAGGACACGGTCTCGCTGGGCGGCGCGGTGCTGGGCATCTTCCCAGTCTAGCCTTCCCGCGCGGAGCAGGCGAGCCTCCGGGACGAGCGGGAGCATCGCGGGACGAACGGCTGAGCAGTGATGCGCGGCCCGTTCGTCCCGCATCGCACCCGTTCGTCCCTCAAACATGTACCGGAGCGTGGCGGCCGACAGAGATTGCTTGGAGCAGGACTTCTCCGCACGACCACAGTCGCGATCCACCCGCCACGAGCAGACCCATGCCGATTCGCATCACACAACGTCTCTTCATCACATGCTGCATGCTGATGCTCGCGCATGCCGTCGCCGCGCAACGCGTCGCCGCGCCAACGCGCGCGGCTGATGAATGGGCGAGCTACGGACGCGACCCGGGCGGCGCGCGCCACTCGCCACTCGCGCAGGTGACGCGCGAGAATGTGGGACGCCTGCGCGAGGCGTGGCGGTTCAGCACTGGCGAGGCCGACTCCTCGTTCGCCACCGGGAGGCGCACGTCGTTCGAGGCAACGCCGCTCGTCATCGGCGGCGTGATGTACTTCAGCACACCGCTGGGCCGAGTCTTCGCACTGGACGCCGCGACGGGACGCGAGCGCTGGCGCTTCAATGCCGGCGTCCCGCATGCCGCGAAGTTCGGCGACTTCACCAACCGCGGCCTCTCGTACTGGGTGGACTCCTCGGCGGCCCCGCGCTCGCGATGTCGCGAGCGTATCGTGCTGCCCACGATCGACGCACGCCTTGTCGCGCTCGACGCGGGCGACGGCGGCACCTGTAACAACTTTGGCGACGGGGGCACCATCGATCTGCGGCGCGGGCTGCGGAATGCACCGCGGGAGTTCGAGGAGTACGAGCTGACGTCCCCACCCGCCGTGGTCAGCGGCATGCTCGTAGTGGGGTCGGCGATCGCCGACAATGGCGCAACAGTGATGGCGAGTGGCGAAGTGCGCGGGTATGACGCGCGCACTGGCGCGCTGCGCTGGCGCTTCGACCCCGTGCCTCGCGACTCCACCGACCCGGCATGGAGCACGTGGCGCGGCACCACGGCGCATCGCACTGGCGCGGCCAATGTGTGGAGTGTCATCGTTGCCGACGCACGGCGCGGACTTGTGTTCGTCCCCACGTCCAGCCCCAGCCCCGACTATTTCGGCGGCGAGCGCCTGGGCGATAACAGGTACGCCAACTCCGTGGTTGCACTCGATGCCCGCACGGGCCGCGTTGTGTGGAATTTCCAGACCGTGCACCACGATCTCTGGGATTACGACAATGCCTCACCTCCAGCGCTCGTGACCCTCCAATTCGGCGGGCGCTCGGTGGACGCCGTGCTGCAGGCGACGAAGACTGGCATGTTGTTCGTCCTCGACCGCGCGACGGGGAAGCCGCTGCTGCCTGTGGAAGAACGACCTGTGCCGGCGAGCACGGTGCCGGGAGAAGTCGCATCGCCAACGCAGCCTTTCTCGATAGTGCTCAGTCCGCACCGCCTTGATGCTGCCTCGGCGTTCGGGGCCGACTCCGCTGACCGCGCCACCTGCCGTGCGACGATTGCGGCGTTGCGCAACGAGGGGATCTTCACGCCGCCGAGTCTCGAAGGGACGCTCGCGATGCCGTCGAACATCGGCGGCGCGCACTGGGGTGGCGTCGCCTTTGACGCGGCGCGCCAACTCGCCATCGTTCCCGTGAACACAGTGGCCGCCGTCGTGCAACTCATCCCGCGCGCTGAGGCGGGTAGCAAGGGCGAAGCCGAGGGGTGGGAGTACGCGAGCATGCGCGGGACGCCGTACGTCATGCGCCGGCGGATTCTGATTTCACCCAAGGGCGTGCCATGCAGCCCGCCGCCGTTCGGCGAGCTCGTCGCGGTGCATGTGCCGACAGGGACGATCGCGTGGCGGATACCGCTCGGCAGCGCGGGTCCGGTGGCACCCGCGGGCGCAGGAGCTGCCGCGCCCCAGGGCGGGCGCGCGAGTACGTGGCAGCAGGCGTTCGGTGCTCGCGGGCCTGATCCCGTCGATGTCGCGCGCCCGGTGGAGCTGGGCTCGCCGAACCTGGGCGGCGCGATTGTGACTGCGGGGGGACTGACTTTCATTGGCGCGACGGTGGACCGGATGATCCGCGCCTTCGATACCGAAACGGGCCGCGAGTTATGGCGCGCGCCGCTGCCGGCGAGTGGCAAGGCGACGCCGATGACGTACGCGGTGAACGGGCGGCAGTATGTGGCGATCGCCGCGGGAGGCGACGGCGGCGGGTTCTTTGGCCGAGGGGATGAGGTGGTGGTGTTTGCGCTGGATGGGCGGAGGGGGCGGTAGGGGCCATCTAACGTCCTGCCTCCCTCGCGCGTATTCTCACGAATCCCGCCTTTCCCGCCCTCCCACATCCCGGCCATGCTCCTCGTCCGTCGCGCCTCCGCCCTCCTCGCGCTCGGCCTCCTCGGCGTCACCCCGCACCTCGTGGCGCAGACCCGCGCCGTGCAGCCGAACGACAGCGTCTACACGGCGCGCATCCGCCAGTACCTGAGCGATCCGCGCATTTCCACCGAGCTGGTGGATCATCTGCCGGCGTCGAAGACGGTGCCCACGCCGCTGAAGTTCCTGGGCCGCGTGGTCGGCACGCCCGGCGAGCTCACGTATGCGAAGGACATCCATCGCTACCTGGAGGCGGTGGCAAAGGCCAGCCCGCGTGCGCGCTACTGGACGATGGGCAAGACCGAGGAAGGGCGCGACATGGTGGTGCTCGCGATCGCGGATGAGCAGACCATCCGGCAGCTCGATCAGTACAAGGGGATGCTCAATCGACTCACCGATCCGCGGAAGACGAGCGAGGCCGAGGCGCAGCGCATCCTGAAGACTGCGAAGCCCATCTACTGGATCACGAGCGGCATGCACTCCCCGGAACGCGGCGGGCCGGAGATGCTGATGGAGCTGGCGTATCGCCTCACGGTGGAGGAGACGCCATTCATCCAGGAGATCCGCAAGGGCGTGATCACCTTCATTACACCGGTGGTGGAGGTCGACGGGCGCGAGAAGATGGTGGACACCTACTACTGGAACAAGAAGTACGCGGGGGGTGAGACGCCGCGCGACACAACGCCCGCGGTGCAGCAGGCGCGCGCGGCGACGCTGTTGCCGCTGATGTACTGGGGCAAGTACGTGCAACACGACAACAACCGCGACGGCATGGGGCAGTTCCTGGCGCTCACGAAGAACATCACAGAGACCTTCCTGGACTGGACGCCCACCTTCCTGCACGATCTGCACGAGGCGCAGACCTATCTCTACGCGAGCACCGGCACCGGCCCGTACAACGAGCAGCTCGATCCCATCACCGTGGACGAGTGGTGGACGACCGCCCAGAATGACGTAATGGAGATGACGAAGCGCGGGGTGCCGGGAGTGTGGACCTACGGATTCTACGATGGCTGGGTGCCCAACTACATGTTCTTCGTCGCCCATGCACACAACGCGACCGGACGGTTCTACGAGGTGCAGAGCTACGGTCCCGATCCGTACAAGGTGACGCCGCCCGCGACGACCACCAGCCGCGAGTGGTTCCGCCCCAACCCGCCGCTCGTCAGCATCAAGTGGGGGCCGCGCGCCAATACCAACATCCAGGAGTCGGGTATCCTGTTCTCGCTCAATCATGTGGCGAAGAACCGGCACACGTACGTCGAAAACTACTGGCTCAAGAACCGGCGGTCGGTGGACAAGGGGCGCAACGGTCCCGTGTACGGCTGGGTGATTCCCGCAGCGCAGCATTCACGGGCGAATGCCGCCGAGGCGGTGAATGATCTGCGGAGGCAGGGACTGGAGTTCAATACGGCGACGTCGGCGTACATGCTCGGGCGGGTGCAGGTGCAGCCCGGCGACTGGATCGTGCGCGCCGACCAGCCCTATCGCACGCTGGCGGACATGTACTTCTCGCTGCAGAACTTCTCGCCGGCCAATCCGTCGCCGTATGACGACACCGGCTGGACGTTCCCGCTGATGCGGAATCTCACGATCACTGCGGTGACCGACAGTGCGCTGCTGCGGCAGCCCATGGCGCCGGTGACGGCGGATGTGCGAGCGCACAACCAGATCGTTGGCACCGGGAACACGCTCGTGATCGAGAATGCCAGCGACAACTCGCTGGTGACGCTGCGCTTCCGTCTGCGCGACGTGCCCATGCGCGCCGCGGAAGCCGCGTTCGATGCGGCGGGACATCACTTCGGCGCGGGGGCGTTCATCGTCGCCAATGCCGATCGTTCACGCATTGATCCGCTGCTGCGCGAGCTCGGGTTATCCGCGTGGGCGATGGCGAGTGCACCCGAGGTGGCGACGCATGATCTGGACGTCCCCCGCATCGGCTATGTGCACAGCTGGACGCGGACCCAGGATGAAGGGTGGGTACGCGCTGCCTTCGATCACTACGGCGTGCCGTACGATTATTTCGGCGAGCCGATACTGAAGCAGGGCAATCTCCGCGCGAAGTACGACGTGATTGTCTATCCGCATGGCGGTACCGGTTACACGACGCCGCGTCCGGATACCGGCGCCGCAGTGGTCGCGGACAAGCCCATTCCGTATCGGCGCACAGCGGAGTTCCAGGCGATTGGCTATCCCGACTCCACGAGCGACATCCGCGGCGCGGTTGGCGCGGAGGGAATGAAGGCGCTGTACGAGTTCGTGCAGCAGGGTGGCACGCTGATCACCGAGGGCAGTACGGCAGCGATGTTGCCGGGGCTTGGGCTTACGCCCGGCGTGAAGGAGGAGACGCCCGCGTCATTGTTCGCGCGCGGGACGCTGTTGCGCGCCAACGTTGCGGACATGGCGAGCCCGCTCGTGTACGGGTACGTGAATGCCGAGGTGCCGGTGTACTTCTCGTCGGCGCCGGTGCTCAATGCCGGAGCGGGGGCCCCGGCGCCGGTGGAGCACGACACCGTCGGGGGAAATCGTCTCGCGGTGGCGGCGGGGCGGAACGCTGCGCGTCCGCAGGGGCAGAACGTGACACCGATGGCGAATCCGCTGGTGCTGTCGCCGTGGGATCCGAATCACACCGGTGTTGCGTATGGCGAGCTTCCGAAGGCGGATACGGTGACGGGGCCAGTGCGTGCAGCGGCGGGCGATGGAGCGGGCGGCGCGGCGGCGCGCGCTGTTGGTGGCGGGCGCGCGGCGGGTGCTGGTGCGGTGGCGGGTGGCGGTGCTGGAGCAGGTGGTGGCGGCGCCAACCGGCGTCCCACGTCAGTGCCTGGTCTCTCGGCCGACGCGAATGCCTCGACGCGAGTCGTGTTGCAGTTTCCCTCGAAGGCAGCGGACATGCTGCTCTCCGGAACGCTCGAGGGAGGTCAGACGCTGGAGAACCGCGCCG